>JACMPS010000564.1 GCA_014377395.1 Chthonomonadaceae bacterium | reverse complement strand
TAAACGCACCGAAAGCACCCACTGCAAACAAAGGAATCAGGCGATCCGTAAGACCTCCGAACGCGATCAGCAATGCCCCGGAAAAGACAGTCAGCACAATAATTCCAAGCGAATAAACAAGTCTGCGTCCCCGGTTTCCAAAAGCGTGCGGCAAAAAGTTGTCCTGCGAGATCAAGCGACAAAGGCGCGGGAAATCCGCAAAACCCGTATTCGCGGAAAGCGCGAGAACGGCAAGGACGCTTCCAATCGTCACATAGTAAAAGAAGCCTCGCCCGACAATTGCACTCACCAGTTGTGAAATCACGCTGTCATAACCCGCATCTTCCGAGTTCATCGCTCCAATGCGATAAACACGGCACAGGTACGCAATTCCACCGAGTAGAAGTCCGAGCAGGGCAACAATCGCCGTCAATGTTTTCTGCGCGTTTTTGACGCCGGGGTTTGCAAACGCACTGACTCCATTCGAGACGGCTTCCACTCCGGTCATCGCCGTACACCCACTTGCAAAAGAGCGCATGAGGAGCCACAGCGTCACTCCCACCGTTGCAGGTGGCACAAGAGGGAGTGCGTGAAGCGGAACCGGATGCCCCCCGCTCACCAGCGTTTTGTAAAGCCCGATGATTAGCACGGCAAACAAACTCACGATGAAAACATAGGTCGGGAGGGCAAAAGCCAATCCCGACTCACGTACTCCTCGCAGATTGATTACGGCGATCAAAACCAGAATTAGCAAACAGAGCGAAAGGGTATAGGAGTGAAAAAAAGGAACGGCGGAGACAAGCGCCCCCACCCCCGCCGAAATCCCTACAGCAACCGTGAGAACGTAGTCCAGCAAAAGGGAAGCAGCGGCGAGCAATCCGGCTTTTGTACCGAGGTTTTCCTTCGCGACGGTATAAGAGCCTCCGCCATCGGGGTAGGCGGCAATCGTTTGCCGATAGGAAAAGTACAAAATGATCAGCAAAACCAGAATCACCCCGATGATCGGAGTGATATAATTAAAACTCATTGCACCGAGCGGAATCAGCAAAGTCAGTGCGGCTTCGGGCCCATAAGCAGAGGATGCGAGCGCGTCCAGCCCCAGCATCGGAATGCCCGCAAAAACTCCGACTCGTTGTCCCTCTTCTTCGTGCGTGGCGAGCGGTTTACCGAGAATTCTATCGAGAAATGACATTGTACTTTCCTATGTTCAGTGACAAAAGACAAAGCAAAGGGGTTACGCCGTAAATGAGATTGCCTTCATCAATTACGGTGCAACCCTCGCCTTTACTCCCCGACTAGTTCGCTTTCGCGTTTCAACACCTTCTTGCATCGAGTTTCATATCGGAAGTCAAATTAGACCATGTGACGCACCAAACTCATTACCGCATCTTTGACAAACGTGTCCGGGTTTAAAGTGCCTTTGCCCCATTTCTCATCAAGATCAGAAGTCGGTTTCGCCGCGACAATCTCCTCGACGGTTTTCCCCGCTTTCACAAGTGGCTCGATGCGGGATTGTACCAGTGCCAGCATCGTGCGCGACTCAAGCAGTTGCGCGTAGGTTCCGAGGGGCCCATGACCGGGAACGATTTTGGTGTCGTTATTTGCGATTGCAAGCACCTGATCTATCCCGTAAACCATGCCGCCGATCCATCCTTTGCTGGAATAGTCAATGATCGGGTAAAAGCCGTTGAAGAAAAGGTCTGTCGCATGAATCACGTTTTGTGCTTGAAAATGCAGAAAGACATCGGTGTCCGTATGTGCGGGTGGCACATGAGTCAGGTGAATCGTCGTGTTGTTGCGGTGAAGCGTAAGTTTGTTCTCAAAGGTGAGCGATGGCAGAGCAATGGGCGGCGAAGCCGGAACCGTAAACCCGATCAGCTCAATCGTTTGCGGTGAACTCATGCGAGTACGGGTTTCTTCCTGCGCGACAATGCTTGCCTTTGCAGTCCCAAAAGTTTCGTTTCCGCCCGTGTGATCGAAATGGAAATGCGTGTTGATTACGGTAACGACAGGTTGCTTTGTGAGCGACTTGATTGTTTTCTGGAGGTCTTTGCCGCGTGAAGGGACACCCGTGTCAACCAGAATTGACCCATCGGCTCCCGTCAACAGCACAATATTACCGCCTGCTCCCATCAGCAGGTAAAGATTTTTTTCGAGTTCGGTGACTTTGATCGGGTCGTTGTCAAAGGCGGGAAGGGGCGACTTGAGCGGCTTGCCATCGGCTCCACGCTGAGCGAAAGAGGCGGACGGCAGTAAATCTATGCCTACGATGCCCCCGGCAATCTTCAACAGATCGCGGAGGCTGAAATTCGGATTAAAAGAGGACATTGATTTCTCCTGTGAAATTGAGTAAAACGAAGCATCAAAATAGATACGAGCGATCACTGTAAATCGTCAGAGCAAAAGATCACGAACATTTTATAAACCACTCACTGCGTTAGAGACACAGAGGCTCAGAGGGATACGGGGAGAGAAAATACAATCTCACGCAAAGGCGCAAAAAGAAAGAGGGGGAGTAAAGAGATGTGCATCCCTTTTTCCTCTTCCTTCTGTCTTTTAATCTGTGGTCATCGGTGTTAATCTGTGGATGAAACTCTTTGTATTTTCCTCTGTGTCTCCTTGTTCTCTAACGCAGTGGGGGGTAGATGCTCTCACTCACCCACATAGTTTCTTAGAGTGCCTAGTTTTTCGATTTCAATCGTGACGGAGTCACCGGGTTTCAGGCTGAATG
>JACMPS010000057.1 GCA_014377395.1 Chthonomonadaceae bacterium | reverse complement strand
GTAGGGCGTCGCCGTATAGGTCAGGCTCGCCTCCATGCAGTCCCACCGATACGCCACCTGCACGTTCGTACTCTCCAGTTTGCCGCTGTAGCCGTTGTAACGCAACAAGCCCGTTGCTCGCCACTTGCCGAGAAAGGGCAGGTCTATCTGAGAATTGACCTGTGCGACCCGCCCCACCTGAGCATCGTAGCGACCCTGCAAATCAAAGGCGAAATCGTTTTTGCCGCGTAAGCGCAAGATAGAGGACACCGAGTAGAATTTCGCGGAGTTAGGATCATACGTCGAAAGTACATCAAGGCGCGAAAGCCGGGAGGGACGCCACAGCAACCGTGCCGAAACCGTTTGCCAGGGGCGAACCGAAGACATTCCTAAAAAGTCGTAGCCCACGCGCCCCGTCACTTGAAAACGCTCATCATTGAGGTAGCCCGCTTCGGCGGTGATGTAGTGACTGCGCCCGAACGTGTCAAACAGAAACGGCGTTCCCCCCGCAGGTTCCTGATACTGATAAGTTATGTCCATGCCGCTCCGCCCCCCGAATCGTTGGCGCAAGCGTGTCGTGTTTCGCAAAATGTACTGCGCGGACGTATCTCCGTAAACTCGTTGCTCGAATCCGCCGCCTGTTGCCACTTCCGTAGATTTTCCGCGTAGTAACGTTTGTTCCTGCAATGTCATGCCCACCAGATAGCGACTTGTCTGTGTTCCCGCTCCCGGTTCGGAGTAGTAGCCGTAGCCGAAATCGAGGTGAGCCGGGACTTTGCGAAACCACCCGCGCTTGAAATTAAAGGTGTCCGAGGCAAACTGCAACTCCGGCAAACGCTCCAGATTTCCAAATGAAGAGGTTGTTGTTTGAGACCCTATCGGGCTGAGTTTGTTTGCCTGTGCATTAAAGGAATAGTCGCGGCTGAGGTGCTGAAACTGCACTTGCGAGTTGAGGGTTGAGGTACTACTGTCCGAGAAAGCCGACGAGTTGCGGCTTTTGGCGAAGTTGAAATCGAAGGAGAGCGAGTTGCGGTTACTTCCGAGGCTTGCCCAATCGAAAGCAGGTCGAAGCGTGGCGGTATATTGTCGCGAATTAAAGCCAATGGCATCCGATTGATTGGTGGCAACGGAGGCGTTAATTCTTGCGCCATGAACCCCGTCGCTGTGATCGAAATCAAACCGCGAGTTCAGGTTTGTTTGATTGGAAAAAGTGTAGAGATTATTCTTCTGGTACTCGGTGGAGAAGGCGATTCGGTTACTCCCTCCAATGCTTTGCTGATGTCGAAAACTCGTGTTCAGGTTTTTCTGAAAGCCGTCGGAAGCGTAGCCCTGAATCGTGAAAAGTCCGCCGTTGGAGGGACCCAGTCCCGTTCCAAGTCGGGGTAAGCCGCGCACGTTTCCGCCATAGCCATAGGACTGCAAGTAGGTGCCGTTGTTGCCCGTGTAGTTAAAGCGAACCTGCTCCGGCGTGTTATTGCCGAAAATGCGATCTTGCTTGCCCGCGAGATATTCCTGCTCAAAGCGATAACCGGGACCCTGCTTTTCGGTGACATCCAGCCGAATGAGTGCCGCCGCCGCCGCTCCAACCGCAAAGGAAAAGGGAAACCGAGCGAAAAATCCTTCCTGGATACTGCGTCCGAATTCCGGCAAATAGGAGGGCTGATAGCGGTCTACACGGCGGTCAAGGGGAATCACGATTTCGGGGAGAACAATCAATTTCTGCCCGAAAAAATAGATCGCGACTCGCTTGAGTGTCAAGCGATAATCCGGGATGAGTTCCGCCGAGCGAAAGCGCAATTCATAGTGTGGCTTGTCCTCAATGCAAGTGGTGGCGCGTGAGTTTTCGGCATAAGAGTAGCCGTTTCGTGCGCCCTGCAACACTTTCCCTCTGAGGAAAACAGGATCGGTCAATTTGTAGCGCAACACGGAGGGGGCAAGCACGGTGCGCGGATTATCGAGGCGATAGGTGCGCGTCTTTGCAAAAAAATGGATCGCATCAGCGGAAGAAGTCAACCCGCCACGCACGATTTTCGCGTTGCCGCTAAACACGACTTCACGATAGAAATTGCCCTCGGCTTTGTCGGCGGTAATCACCAGATCGCCGAACTGCACCGTCACATTATCGGTGGCGTACAGGTCGCCTGTCGTCTGGTCAATCCGAAATTCGCCCTCCGAGGAGAAGTTGACCTGATTCGCGTTCAGGTCGGTAGGAGAAGTCGGGGTTGCCGCTCCATTTTGCGAGGGAGCAGGGGTTGTGGAGGGGGGCAGGGGAGTAGGCGTTTGCGGCGGGACTTGCGGCGTTGTCTGTGGAACTGCTTGGGGTAAAGTTTGCGGGACAGGGGGAACAGGCACGGGCAAAGGCGTCTGCGCGGTGACTTTTTGTGAGAAAGCACTCGTGCCGATCAACAAAATCAAAAGTGGGAGGGGGGGGCAAATTGCGCGGATGAGGATGGACATTCCGGCTACATTATAACACATCAGCGGGTAAACTGATAGAAGTTAGAAAGACGGAAACGAATTCACGCCCTACTGACGGTTTAATTAAGGAGAGGATGAATAACGATGAGCGAAATGAAATATCGGCGACTCGGCGCGAGTGGCGTCAAAGTAAGTGAGGTATGTTTGGGGTCGTGGCTGACCTACGGGAATACCACCGAAAACGAGACGGCGGAGGCGTGTATAGATCGCGCTTACGAGCTCGGAATCAATTTTTTCGACACGGCGAATGGGTATGCGCGTGGCAAAAGTGAAGAAGTGGTAGGGAAATCTCTGCAAAAGTTCAGTCGAGACACCTACGTCGTGGCAACCAAAGTCTTTTTCCCGATGAGCGACAGCAAAATGCCCAACAACCGGGGGCTTTCCCGCAAGCATATTCGGGAGCAGTGTGACGCAAGCCTAAAACGCTTAGGACTGGACTACATAGACCTTTATCAGTGTCATCGCTACGATAACGAAACGCCTCTTGAAGAAACGCTTCGTGCCCTGGACGACCTGACCTCACAGGGAAAAGTGCTTTACACCGGAGTCAGTATGTGGTCTGCAGATCAACTTGTGGACGCCGTGCGGATTCAGGACAAGCTGAATCTGGATCGCCTTGTTTCTAATCAGCCTTACTATAACTTGATCGGAAGAGACATCGAAGGCGCGGTCATTCCGGTTTCGGAGCGGGAAGGGATCGGACAAATCGTCTACTCGCCACTCGCACAGGGTGTATTGACAGGCAAGTACAAACCCGGACAAACGGTCTCCGCTGATACTCGCGCCGGCGACCCCCGACAAAACCAGTTTATGGGCGTAAAAGAGGGAAAACTAGATGACGCTCTGCTCACAAAGGTTGAGAAACTGAGACCGATTGCGGAAGGCTTGGGTCTGAGCATGGCGCAACTGGCACTTGCGTGGTGCCTCCGCCAACCGAACGTCTCAAGCGTCATTATCGGAGCCAGCCGCCCGGAGCAGGTGGACGACAACGCCGGGGCATCGGGGGTTACGCTCTCTGAAGAAACGCTCTCTGCGATTGACGCGGCAGTCGCGTAAACCAGAGTCGTGAAGCCACAGGTGGCAAGATTATTTTGCTACCTGTGGCTTCAGTTTCCAGAAGTCAATCAATTTTCGGTAGTCGGCAAGCACTGATAGGTGCAAAGAAGTTTGTGAAACGGTACTTACAATGTGCCTTTTTTCTTTTACGGTGAAGTTGAGATCCCAGAATGTGTTGGTGAGATTACGGTGCAACATGCGGTCTTCGTGATTGTAGTATTCCAACATCGGATCGAGTACGTCTTTTTCTCCCAATTTGTGCAAAGTCGCCAGAAGCCCTACGCGGGCAATCGGCTCTTGCTCTGTGTTGAGGAGTTCTCGGAGCGTATTTGCTCTCGCTGTTGATTTTGTTTTGCCGATCAGATAAGCAAGGTCGCGCCGAACGAACTCATCCTCCTCTGCAAGATAGACAGCAACGATACTCTCCAGCGAATAAGTGACAGGCATCTCTGCAAGACACATTGCCGCTTCACAACGCACCGTCCAGTTGACATCGGTAAGCATCCCATAAATAAGGCGTGTGTGGAGGTGTGTTTTCTTTTGTACAAGACAAAGGATGGCTCCCTCTCTAACCAGAGGTGCAGGATCGTAAAGAAGGGATCGCCCTGCGAACAAAGAAAATGATAAGGATTTCTGCTGTAAAAGTGTGAGTGCGTGTTCTCTGACGATCCAATCAGAATGAAGGCAAAACCATAGGATGCTTTTAAGACTCTCCAGGTCCTCTTTGTCCTCGAAACGCGCCAGTGCGTCTAATGCCTTATCTCCACTCGTTAATCCCTGTTCTTGACCTGAAATCATAATCGAGTCTCCTCAAGACGGTTCTTTGCTGGACAGCAAAAGTAGAATAGGTTAGTCATTGATGAGAGAGAAGCCCATCTTGACCTAACCTGATTGTCTGTGCTACATTCTGGAAGAAATTTTATCACAAAAAAAGCATTTTTCGCTTTTACAGGTCAACTTAACGGAGAAGGCGAGTCTTCCTTAACAATGCGAACACCAACAAAACGAAAGACGGAGAAAAAAATGAAAGTGTCCACGACAGGACTGATGTTGCTGATCGCAGGAGGACTTTTGCAAACGGCTTTTGCACAGGAAACTCCAAAACCTACCCCTTCCACTCCCGCTCAAGCCATTGCAAAGCCAGGATACAAACTCAGTCCCGACTCATTGCCGCAGGAGGGAACGCCGAAAGGAAAACTTGAGGGACCCTTTCTTTTTAAGAGTAAAATTCTGGCGAACACGGTGCGGCATTACTGGGTTTTTGTTCCGGCGCAATATGTGGCGAGCAAGCCCGCGTGTGTGCTTGTCTTTCAGGACGGGCAACGCGCCACCAATCCGAATGGCGTGTTGCGTGTGCAAAACGTGCTGGAAAACCTGATCCACAAGCGACAAATTCCGGTGACAATTGGTATCTTCATCACGCCAGGGCAACGTGGTGACGACTACCCGGACTCGCTCGGCTTCGGCAACCCCAACAACCGGAGCGAAGAGTATGATTCGCTCGGCGATCAGTATGCGCGTTTTGTCGTCGAAGAAATGCTTCCCGAAGTCAGCAAGTCCTACAATCTGACGAAAGACCCGGAGGGGCGGGCAATTGGAGGCTCCAGTAGTGGCGCGATTGCCGCGTTCACGGTAGCATGGGAACGCCCGAACGAGTTCCGGAAAGTGATTAGCCTGATTGGAAGTTTCACCGACATTCGCGGCGGTCACGTCTACCCGGATTTAGTGCGAAAAGCCGATCATAAACCTCTCCGCGTTTTTATCGAAGACGGCTTTGATGACAACCGAAGCCCGAACAATCTCAAGCGCGACTGGCACCTGCAAAATATCGCAATGGTGGCGGCACTCAAGGAAAAAGGGTACGATCTCAACTACGTTTTCGGGGAAGGAGGTCACTCCGACGATCATGGGGGCGTGATCTTACCGGACATTCTGCGCTGGATTTTTCGGGATTATCCCAAATAGGAGAGACAAAGAGAAAAGTGTCATAGTTAAGGATTAAGTGTTGAGGTGAAGATTTTCCTCTCTTGTTTTACTTCTCCTTCGCTTAGCGTCTTTGCGTGAGGCTTTCCCCTCTTCGTATCTCTCTGTGCCTCCGTGTTCTCTAGCGAAGCGGGTGGTTGACTAACATAAGATTGAAAACCCAAGTAAGAAAAGAGGAAGATCGTCGTGAGCCTGAAAGTTTTGTTTATCGGGGGAACCGGGATTATCAGTTCCGCCTGTTCCGCCCTTGCCC
>JACMPS010000563.1 GCA_014377395.1 Chthonomonadaceae bacterium | reverse complement strand
GGATCGGGACAATTCATATCGGGGTCGCTTTTACCCCGGTGAAGAAAGTCAACTATAACGTTGAGCAGGCTCGTGTGGCGTCCAACACGAACTTCGAGCGACTTGTCATCGAAGTTTGGACAAACGGAACGATCTCGCCGGAAGCGGCTCTTTCTGAAGCGGCAAAGGTTATGATTCAATTCTTGAATCTCTTCGCTCAGTTTCAGCCGGGTGAGACGGTGCCGGGAGCCACGCTTGCGATTGGTGCAAGTGGTCCAGTGGACAATCCGCCGTACTACCGAATTGAGGAACTGGATTTCTCGGTGCGTACCTACAACTGTTTGAAGAAAGCCAATATCCTGACCATTGGCGAGTTGATCAATTTCACGGAAAACGATCTCATGCAGATTCGCAACTTCGGAAAGAAATCTCTGACGGAAGTACGCGAAAAACTGACCGCGCTCAACCTCTCCTTAAAGGGTGGCGCAACAATCATTATTGACGATAACGAGTCGGACGACTCGGAAGAATAGAGAGAGCGTTAAGTGTCAAGTATTAAGTGTTAAGGCTTTTGATCCTAACACTTAATCCTTAACACCCAACACTTTCTGAAGGAGATTGCTATGCGTCACCGAAAGGCATACCGGAAATTCGGCTTGCCCAGCGACCAGCGGCGCGCTCTGCTACGCGGTTTGACCCGGAATATGTTCTTGAACGACCGGATCGAAACGACGGAAACACGCGCCAAAGAAGTTCGCCCGATTATCGAAAAATTGATTACGATGGCTCGCAAAGGCGGCGAAGACGCCACCATTCCGATGCGACTTCACACTCGCCGCATGGTGCGACGTTATGTGGATAGCAACATTGATGAGTTTGTCAAAGTGCAATCCGGTACGAGAAGCCAGAAGATTGCTCGAAACCCCTATTATGTGGTTCCGCGCCTTTTCGAAGAGATTGCACCTCGCTTTAAGAACCGCAACGGCGGCTATACCCGGATCACGAAAATCGGTTTTCGACGGGGAGATGCGGCTCCGATGGTCTTACTTGAATTTGTTGAAGGAGATGAAGTAACTCCAAAAACAAACGAAGCGAACGCGAACGCTGTTGCCACCGTTCAGGGACGACGCGGACTGCTCGGATTGGGACGCTCACGCAAGTAGGGACTGAAAAGCAGGAGGGATGCAAATTTCTCCCTGAAAATCGGTCTTGGAGAATCATTTGCGTCAGTTCAAGGCGATTGTGGAGTACGACGGCACGGATTTTGCAGGCTTTCAATGGCAGAGCAATGCCCGAAGTGTGCAAAGCGTGTTGGAAGCCGCAATCGAAAAGCGAACCGGGCAAAATGTGCGGGTTGCGTGTGCAGGGCGTACCGATGCCGGGGTTCATGCGCTGGGGCAGGTGATTAGTTTTAGGGTGAACACCGAGATACCGATTGAGAAGATGGCACTGGCTCTGAACAGCGCACTCTCGAAAGATATCACGGTGAGGAAAGCGAATGAAGTGGAAGCGAGTTTTCATGCTCGTTTCTCCGCTTCGTCCCGTAAATACTATTACTTGATGCTAAGTCGGAAAATGCCCTCCGCGTTCCTTCGCAGATATGTAGGGTTTACGCCCTACGCTCTCGACTTAGACGCGATGCAAACCGCAACCGAAAGTATTCTCGGTGAACGTGATTTTGCGGCGTTCGCAAATGAGTTGCAACCGGGAAAACCAACTTCGCGTGACCTGATGCGCTTTGACATTCGGAAGCATCGTGGGCTTTTTGTGGTGCGAGTAGAGGCAAACGCCTTTCTTCGTGGCATGGTGCGAACAATGGTCGGTACTTTGTTGGAAGTAGGGCACGGCAAGCGTGACCCGGAATCGTTGCCCGATTTGCTGGCAACTCGTAATCGAAAACTGGCGGGGGCTTCGGCACACGCGCAGGGACTTTGCCTTTACAGGGTGCGTTATGGAGTTCGTAAAGAATACGGACTGACGCGCACAGAGGAATTTGAGGAGACCGAATGAAAACGACAATCTCGGCTCGTGCAGAAGATATGGAAGCGTCTCGCGTCTGGTTTGTGATGGATGCGACCAACAAGCCGATTGGACGGCTGGCAGTGGACGCTGCGATGATTCTGCGCGGCAAACATAAAACTATTTTTACAAGACACGTTGATACGGGTGATCATGTGATCATTATCAACGCAGAAAAAGCGGTCTACACCGGTCAAGCCAAACAGACCGAAGAAGTCCGTCATCATACCGGATGGCCCGGAGCACTCAAGTCCATTCAGCGCCAGAAGGAAATGGAAATCAAGCCCGCAGAAGCGATTCGTCGCATTGTGCGCGGCATGATTCCTCACAATAAACTCGGCGATCAGATTATCGGGAAACTGAAAGTCTACGCCGGGTCGGATCATCCGCACGAGGCGCAAAAGCCCATTATCTTTACGGGCGGCGTCCAAAGCCGGAACAAGGGAGAATAATCTTTGGCAGATGTCATTCGCTACTACGGCACGGGAAAGCGTAAAAACGCTATTGCGCGTGTCTGGATTGTTCCCGGTTCCGGTGAGGTCAAAATCAATGACCGCCTCGGAAGCAAGTATCTGGGACGACAGGTGCTTGAAATGCTGGTCAATCAGCCCTTCGTGATGACCAACAATGTGGGTCGTTTCGACGTGATTGCTCACTGCAAAGGCGGCGGTATTTCAGGACAGGCAGGAGCCATTCGTCATGGCATCTCGAAAGCGTTGCTGGAGGTTGATCCTGAACTTCGCCCTACTTTGCGCCGAAGTGGATTGCTGACCCGTGATCCACGAGTCAAAGAGCGGAAAAAATACGGACGCAAACGCGCCCGTAGTGGTTTTCAGTTCTCCAAACGATAAATCTTTCCTTCCTATGAAAAATGTAGAGGGAGG
>JACMPS010000562.1 GCA_014377395.1 Chthonomonadaceae bacterium | reverse complement strand
CCTTCGGACACCAATTCCGTATTTGCAACTAAACAAAAGGATTCCAGAGGTTAAAAGAAACCTCATCGCCGCTACTTTTGTATTGAGTCCACGCAGGTGGAAGTCCTGCGAACCGTTGAGCAGGAGTTTGTGATTGGATGTACCTGCGAACCGTTGAGCAGGAGTTTGTGATTGGGGCACTTTTGTAGCCGGGGAATTTATTCCCCGGACCCACTCTTGCAACAATCTGAAAACCTTTTCGCTAAGGGAGCAAATGCCTATCACTCCCTGGACGCCCTTGCAATGCATCTACTCCACCCAGATCGTTTGTCGTCCCAGAAGACGCTCAATTGCGGAACGGAAACCGTCATTGTACTCCGCGAAGAGTTCCGTTTTCACCTCGTGCATCATGTCTCCGTCGGGGACGCGCAGGTGTACCGGACACGCCCCGCCGTTGCCCCGGTTGCTCTCGATAGTGTCACGTACAAACCGCAAGACGCTTTGTTTTGCCGGGTCAAGTTGGATCACGATACGACGATTCGCGGCGGCTTTCTCGCTCGAACCGCCACCGAGTGGTATGATCTCATCAGCGAGAATTTCCACGATATGAGAGCCTTCATCGTCCTCACGCATCCGGTCACGATAACTCGTTTTGCCGCGTAAAACCACTATTCGGTCTTTTTCAATGTTCGCGCCCTCTTTAGCGAAGGTTGAAGGGAACATCGTGCAAGCCACGTTCCCGGTCATGTCTTCAAGCGTAAAAAAGCACATCGGTTCGCCCGATTTTTTTGAGGTGAAGGGCTTCATCGCCGTGATAATGCCGCCAATAAGAACTTCGGTTCGGTCGGGCAACTCATTGAGATCGGAAATTGTCAGGCAGTTGCGCTTCTGGAAAGCGAGCGAATACGCTTGAAGCGGATGATCCGAAATGTAGAGACCGAGCAAATCTTTCTCATAGCCAAGCAATTGATCACGCGGAAAATCCGGGACGTTCGGGATCGTGACCGTGCTGACCGAAGCCGAAGTCGCCGCATCATCGCCTTCGTCTCCCCCGAACATATCCATCAAACTGACCTGACCTGCCTTTTTTTCACGTTGGAGTCGGGCGGCACTTCCGCAACACTCGTCGAGCATTTGTGTCAGGGCTCGGCGATTGTTATGTCCCTGAAGAGAGCCAAACGCCCCACAATGAATCAGGGCTTCAATCGTGCCACGCGAAACGCCTTCCCCCGCCAGCACTCGATGACAGAAATCAGGAAGAGAAACAAACGCCCCTCCCTCGTCTTTCACTCTCAAAATCGCTTCAACGGCACCACGCCCCACGTTTTTGATTGCGGCAAGCCCATAACGAATTCCCTGCGGGATCGCGCCTGAATTTCGGCTTTCGGTGTCGGGCGCACCATTAAGGTTTTCGGCGGTGAAGTCCGCCCTGCTAAAGTTGATGTCAGGCGGCAACACCGGAATATCGAGCCGCTTGCACTCTTCCATACAAGTGACGAGTTTGTCGGACTTGTCAATAAAGCAAGCAAGCATCGCCGCCATATACTCAACCGGATAATGTGCCTTGAGATAAGCCGTCTGGTAAGCCACCATTGCATAACAAACCGCGTGGGCTTTGTTAAAGGCGTACCCGGCAAACGGCTCCATCAGGTCAAAAATGTTGTTTGCGACCTTTTCGGTGACACCCTTTTCGACGGCTCCCGCAAGAAACTTCTCGCGCTGTTTCTGCATCTCCTCTTTTTTCTTTTTACCCATCGCACGACGCAAAATATCCGCCTGACCGAGCGTGTACCCGGCAATAATCTGCGCGATCAGCATCACCTGATCCTGATAAACAATGACGCCGTAAGTCTCCGCCAGCACCTCTTCAAGCCATTTGTGCGGATATTCGATCTTCTCCAACCCGTGTTTACAGCGAACAAAACGAGGAATGTGCGCCATAGGCCCCGGACGATACAGGGCAACCATCGCCGCGAGGTCACGAACGGAAGTCGGTTTCAATTCCTGCACATAGCGGCGCATTTGAGGGCTTTCCAACTGGAACACCCCGATACACTCGCCATTTCCAAGCAGATCAAAGGTCTTTTTATCGTCAAGAGGCAAATTACGAATATCAAGTAAAATCCCGGTAGACGCAAGAATGTTTTTCACGGCGCGTTCGAGGATAGTCAGGTTGACCAGCCCCAGAAAGTCCATCTTAAGCAACCCGATTTTTTCAAGGGTTCCCGCGACATATTGCGTGACGCACCCTCCGTCCGCCGAGCGCGAAAGAGGCGTATATTCCACCAGAGGCTCATGCGAAATGATCACGCCCGCCGCATGAACCGAGGCATGGCGCGAAATTCCCTCAAGACGTTTTGCGGTGTCAATGAGATGCTTTGCCTGGGGGTCACGTACATAGGCATTCTTGAACTCCGCAACGGCATCCATTGTTTTATCAATCGTCATCCCGACGGGAATTGTGGGGATCATCTTGCAAAGGCGGTCGGTATCGGAGGAGGGATAACCAAGAACGCGCCCCGCGTCTTTCAGTACCGCACGAGCCGCCAGCGTTCCAAACGTGATGATTTGTGCCACACGCGCTTCGGTGGGATCAGACTGATTCGGAGAGTATTTCTGCGTGACGTACTCGATGACTTCGGCACGGCGATCATCTTGAAAGTCCATATCTACATCAGGCATTTGCACACGTTCGGGGTTTAGAAAACGCTCAAAGGTCAGCCCGTATTCCACCGGATCAATGTCGGTAATGCCCACCAGAAACGAGACAAGACACCCGGCGGCGGAACCACGAACCCCATAAAAGATTTTTTTCTCTGCGGAGAATTGTGCAAAGTCAAGCACAATCAAAATGTACTGTGCAAACCCGGTTGTCTGGATCACGTCGAGTTCATAAGTCAAACGATTGACGACTTTTTCGGGTGGGTTCGCCCCGAATTTTTTGTACATTCCCTCATAGGAGAGTTTCGTCAGATACTCCTGCGGCGTGTACTCCGAAGGGAAACCGGGGGAGGGCATGGGACAGCGCCCGAACTCCAGTTCGACGTTGCAACGCTCCATAATTCCGAGCGTGTTCTCGATGCTTTCAGGACACATCGCCGAAAACAGTTCTTTCATCTCCTGCGAAGTTTTAAGATAAAATTCCTGTGTGGCGTATTTCAGGCGCTTTGTGTCGGAGACAACCGAACCCGTCCCGATACACAGCAAAATGTCGTGAGCATCGGCGTCGGGACGGGTAAGGTAGTGGACATCATTGGAGGCGATTACGGGCAGATTCAGCGTCTTCGCAATTTTAAGGAGTTGCTCATTGCACAAAATTTGTTCGGGCAGATTGTGGTTCTGAATCTCCACATAGTAGTTGCCTTCTCCAAACAGATCACGATAGTAAGCACAGGAATCGAGTGCCCGCCCGTAATCATTTTTCATCAGGGCGGAGTTGATTTCAGAACCGAGGCAAGCCGTTGTTGCAATCAAACCGGAGCCGTATTGTTGAAGCAACTCACGATCTATGCGGGGCTTATAGTAAAAGCCTTCCATTGCGGCAATCGTCGTCAGTTTTAGCAGGTTTTTGTAGCCCTCATTGTTGCGGGCGAGCAACACCTGATGATACGCTGCTTGATCGAGTTTCGGCTCTTTGGACTTGTGGGAGCGCGGCGCGACGTAGGCTTCGACACCAAGAATCGGCTTCACGCCTTTGTCTTTACACTTAGAGTAAAAGTCGGCAACGCCATACATCACGCCATGATCGGTCATGGCAAGAGCGGGCATTTCGAGTTCGGCGGCGCGGGCGATAAGGTGGTTCAGGCGGTTCGCGCCGTCCAGAAGACTGAACTCCGAGTGACAGTGAAGGTGTACGAAATCGTTGCTGAGGTCGGTCATAGTAGGTGTTTGGCTTGTCGGGTGTCTCTGGTTATTCGTGCTTATCTAGCGAAAATAACGATTGTAAAGGCTAGATGTAGAGGAATTAAGCGTAGTTTAGCCGTTTTCAGAGGGAATGTAAAGTAGACAAAAAGTGACCGACTCACGCCGTTCTTCGTTGTTGAAACCTACTGAGGATAAGAGGGGAAAAGAAACACGTTTCCCTACGAAACCGCCTACAGATTTACTCTGTTGCACTCTGTTTGTTAGGGAAAATAGGCGTGGTATAATGACAAAGAGAGCAACACGAAAGGCGAAGACAATGCCTGTGCTATTGAACCCTGAATTGAGAGCCGCCGCATTGAAGATTGTCCATGAAAATCGTGAGGGAGACCCTCAGTTGCAGGAGATTTATCTGTTTCCCGCAGAAGATGAAATCCGTATTATCTATGTTGATCCTACCTCAATGCCCAACCGGGACGCCCCATATATCAGCCCCTTTTATTTCGGGAAGGACATTCAGGGAGGACTGCCCTTCCGTTCTGCGATTGCGTTAATTCGCCCCGAAGAGCGCAGTACTCTCTTGCCACCTGAGGGGTGGGGGACATGGGATGATGCAGAAATCGTGCGGGACTAACAATGGCAAACGATTGGCGTAGTGCTTACTTTCAACAGGCGAAATCTGACTATTCGATTTTACTCAAACTTAAAGAAATCAATGACGTTCCGCTCTGCCAAAAACTCCATTATTTGCAAATGACAACCGAGAAAATGTCAAAGAGTTTTCTCACGCCTGTCGGGGGTGATCAGCATAAGCAAACTCATGATGCTTTAGTGCGTTTCCTCCAATCGGCAAAAACTCGTTCCGACCTGCGCCGAGAATGCAATTTCGCAACCGCACCCACCTTTGTGTTTGTTGCTTACATTCAAGCATTAAGCCCGACCGCTCAGGCGATTGAAAACCTCTCCCCGGAAGGTGCTTCCCACCCTAATCCAGAGTACCCCTGGAAAACAGGCGGAAAAATCATCACTCCATTTGAGCATGATTTCTCTGATCTTAAACTATCTAACCCAAGTTGCTACCCTGCCGTTGCAAGCGAGCGATCAATAAGATAACTGCATAACGGAACCCGGTATAGTGAAAGT
>JACMPS010000561.1 GCA_014377395.1 Chthonomonadaceae bacterium | reverse complement strand
TCCTCCCTCGGTCTGAAAGGGCTTCCCAGTCGCCACATTGTAAATTTTGGTGCAGGAGAGATGATCGCGTGTCAGAAGCCAAAGGCCATCCGGGGTTAGATCGCAAGGGATATTCGTAGGTGCATCATCGGTCAGTTTACTTAAGAAGTGTGGCGTTGCGCCCCTTTTCGGTTTCAACAAACAAAGATTTTTGAAAATAAACTTGGAGCGATTGACAGGTTCCACCGGGATGACATAGAGAAGAGAACCATCGGGACGCCACCAGTATTCACCCCCTTTAGTTGCATACCAGTTCGGAGGCGTGGGACGAAGTTTTGCCCAGGAAATCTTTGACGGGGCGGGGGGTTTTGCAAAACTCGTGGAGACAGGTAAAGCATAACTGACCATTAAGCTGAAGCAACCGATGAAGACCCCTCTTTTGTTTTGTGTAAACCTTGTTTTCGCGAACGTAATCACGAGCAACTCCTTCTGTTGTCTTGACTTTCTACCTTTACAGACACAGTACGACGACTTACCAGAACATTGTCTCAACGGTTCAACTCCATCCAATCGCAAACGGAGAGTCTCAATGGTTCAACTCCCCCTTCCCTCCGAGCTTGCGAGGGTGTCAGGGAAGGAGGGCTGGGGGATTAGGTCTGCTATGGAGATCCTTGCATAAGGGAAAGGAGAGGTCAGTTCGCCGAAGCGGTTTGGGGAGGAGTTTGTGCGCGAGAAAGGGCAAGCGTGAAACGTGCGGCACGATCCGGCTTTTGCGCGGAGAGAATCTCACCGACTTTTTTCTCATCCATTTTCCGCATCAGCGCAAGAATACGGTCATCGGGAAGCAAAGCAAAGATTTTTGTCACGGCATCAATCGGCATCTGCTCATAGACACTTGCCATTCGCGCCGTCTCTTTTGGGTCGGGAGCCGCGTTTGCTATCGCTAACTTTGCCCGTTCTTCGGCGGCTTGCTTGCTCTTTTGTTGTTGTACCCACTCTTCGCGTTCCTTCGTGAACTGTAATTGCTGTTCTGCCATCACTTTTGCGGCGTTTTCTTCGGGGGTCGGAGGCTTGGGAAGGTTGGAGGCAACCGGGGTCACTTTTGGATTGAGACCAATCGCACTCAGGATCGGGTTTTTCGGCACAGGGATTTTTCCGACTTTCGCCAGCCCATAACCAACCCCTACCACAACGGCTAACGGCACAACCACCAGCAAACCAATTTTCATAAGATTCGGCATTTGCATTTCTCCACATAGAAGGATCAGATTAAATTATCGCCCCAGATTTCCCATAATTTTTCGGACATAAGCCTGAGTCTCAGGGTAATTTGGAATCCCGCCTGCGCGTTTCACGGCTCCCGATCCCGCGTTATAAGCGGCGAGTGCAAGCGAGGTATCGCCCTTGAATTCTTTGAGTAAACTGGCGAGATAGCGCGTTCCGGCGGCGATGTTTTGCTCCGGGTCATAGGAGTTCGTCACGCCGAATCCGCGTGCCGTCGAAGGCATCAACTGCATGAGCCCCTGTGCACCCGTCCGCGAGGTACAGCGCGTGTCTCCACTCGATTCCTGCTCTACCACACCACGCACCAGAGCCACATCCAGCCCGTTCTTTGCGGCGTATTTGTTGATCAGCGCATCAATTTCCGGGGTGAACTTTCCGGTTTGTTTACCTCCCGGCAGAGGTCGAAAGGAGACACTTCCCCCCGCTTCCGCAAGAGCCACATCGAACAGCCGCGCCGGAGTTTGCATCGCCGCAAAGGGAACCGAAGGCGGCATCACACTACCTGCCCCGGAAGGCAGAACAGGCGGCGTGAACGGCTTTGCAGAAGCGTTTGTTTGCACGGAAAGTGCCGCAATTCTCTCCTGCAACTCCTGCGCCCGCCCCATCAATTCAGAAACTTCGATGCCCATTTTCGTTCTCCTTCCACAAAGCAATTTGAGTAAGTCAACAATAACAATTCAATAGCGACATAACATTTTTGACATTGCAACGAAGAACAATTCAGGCGGAATGAATACGGAATTCGCGACGGCGGAATGAATTCGCTACTAAGTAGGTATCGGTAGTTATTTTTTAGTTTCGTAATGTGTTTCGTTGTACTTTTGCTGGAGGCGTTTCGCCTTTTGAGTGAGTGCCTCTTCGACAGCCTTGTAAGCGTCGCCGAGGGTAGTCTGAGTTCGCCAGGGCATCCCGTGCGCTCTGACATCGCGCCACACCGGTTCAATCGCCGAGAGCTGCGGTGAGTAAGCGGGCAGATAAAAGAGCGTCACGCCCGCCTCGATCCACTGCGCCACCTCTTCCTGCACCCGGCGGCTTTTGTGAACCGAGTAGTTGTCGAGTACCACCGTGAGAGGGCACTCTCGCTTCCATGCGTCGGGGGCAGGGGTGGGTTTTACCGCGTGATTTGGGAACGCTTACAAAGGTGTTCCAGAGGAAACGTCCCGCCCCGTTGCCGTGAGAGAAGAAGGCACCGATCACGTTGACCCGCCGTTCCTGCGGAGCCTCATAGGGAATGAAAAGCGTTTTGCTTGTGACGCACGGTGCGGGCGGTGCGCTTGTAGCGTAGTCCCAAGCGTCGTAGATAATGGCGTATCTGAGTGCGTTGAAGCGACACGCCTTTGGAAAAAAGCCACGCCTGCGCTTGCACCAAGGTCCAGGTGCGTTCGCCTTTGCCGATCTCATCGGCTAAGGCGGCAAGGGTGGCGGCACTCACCGTCGCCCGCTTGCCGAGATGAGGCTTGTCCGAGAGCGCGTCAAAGTCACCGAGGAGAAACGCTTTGATCCAGTGGCGCACCGTCTGCTCGTGAAGATGTAAGTGAGCGGCGATACGGGGAACGCCCCACCCTGCTTCCGAAAGGTGCACCATTTCCAGACGAGTGCGGGTCGCGGGAGAGAGTGAACGGAGACGAGTACGACGTAAAAGTTCCGCTTGATGCACGTTCGTTAAGTGAATGTGGTACACGGGCAAAAGCCTCCTGACTTTTTCTACAAACCTACTAACGCTTTCTACTTAGAGACTTCGCCGAATTTGGCATTTGCATTGACTCCCCCTTGTTCCCTCGCTTGCGAGGGAACAAGGGGGAGGGGATTGGGGGTGAGGGTTATAGCCCGTAAGCCGTCGCCATACGTTGCTTGCGCTCCTCATTAAGACGGAATACGTAAGCCAGCACCTCCGCCACCGACTCGTAAAGTTCACCCGGAATCTCCTGCCCGATCTCCACCTGCTTGAACAAAGCGCGGGCAAGCGGCGGGTTTTCGACGAGTGGCACGTCGTTCTCCTTTCCAATCTCCCGAATCCTGAGCGCAATCAAGTCCGCCCCCTTCGCCACCAGAATCGGCGCATGAGAACGTTCCGGGTCATACTTCAGGGCAATCGCAAAGTGAGTTGGGTTTGTGATAATCACACTGGAAAGCGGAACATCCTGCATCATTCGTTTGCGGGAGGCTTCTCGTTGCCGTTGCCGAATCCGCTGTTTGATCTGCGGGTCAGTTTCCATCTGCTTGCTCTCCTGCTTGACTTCTTGCTTTGTCATGCGAATGGACTTCTCGAACTGCCACCTCTGAAAAAAGTAATCTCCCGCCGCCAGCACCAGCATCGTTGCCGCCACCCGCAACGCCATCTTCATCACCAGTTCGCCGATAAATCCGATGCCCTGCCCTAAATCCATTTGCGACAGCGTCATCAGTTGCGGATACGCCCCATTGATCACCCCATAAGCGATCCACCCGATAATCATAATCTTGTAAAAGGATTTCACGAGTTCAACGAGCGAACGCGGTTGAAACAGCCGACCAATCCCCGCAAGCGGATTCAGTTTCGCCAGATTGGGAGTCAGGGCTTCCGGCGACCACAAAAACCCCGTCTGCGCTACATTCACCAGTACACCGAGCGTCAGTGCCACCGCAAGAAGCGGCGAGATCGCTCGAATGAAAACGTTGAACAGTTCTCCCGCCGCTTTCATCACAAGCGGAGTCGT
>JACMPS010000056.1 GCA_014377395.1 Chthonomonadaceae bacterium | reverse complement strand
TTTCAACTTCAGGGGTGAGCGATACATTCATTTTTCTGACCTTTCTGGCAAGTGCTACTAAGAGAATTTAATACCCCATTGTATCATGGAATAACAGAAATTAGCCATTTCTGTTATGGGTCAGTTTTCAATCAACATAACTTTGACCCTTACATTTGCTTCTAAATTTCCGACTTCTTCAGGGACGATGAACAGCGCGTTCGATTGAGACAAGCCGCTCAACATTCCTGATCCCTGCGCCCCCACAGGGACTACAAAGATTTCGCCGTCCTGAAAATGTGCTACAGCACGCACGAACTCCCGACGCCCCTGCGTATGTCGAACAGGCGAAAGCAAAGTCGCATTGATGAGTGGACGAGACAGGCGATCTTCGGAAAAGCCCATCATTTTACGGAGCAGGGGGCGCACGAAAACCTCAAAGCCGATCAATGCCGAAACGGGGTTTCCCGGTAGCCCCACAAATAATGCCCCGCCCAGCGTCCCGAACGCAAGGGGTTTTCCCGGCTTCATTGCGATTTTCCACAGTTCCAACGTACCGATTTTCTCAAGGGCGGGCTTCACGAAATCCCGATCCCCCACCGAAACGCCTCCCACCGTCACGATCAGATCGGGCGCACCTTCTGGCTCGTTCATCACGTTTAGCAGGGCGGCTTCCGTCGCAGCTAAATCGTCGGGAAGATGCCACCAGGAGTGAACTTGAGCGTGAGCGTCCTCGACGGCAACCTTCATTGAGGGCAGATTGCTATTGTAGAGAAAACCGGGCGGCAGGGGCTTCACACTCAGGTCTACGACTTCATCACCCGTCGTGAAAATCGCGACCTGTGGCTTCCGATGCAGTCCCACCTCAGATTTGCCCAGAGACGTAAGTAAGCCAATCGTTGCGGGATCGAGGAACGTTCCTGCCCTCACCCCGACTTCGCCCATCTTGAACTCCTCACCCTGTTTACGGATGTGTTGCCCGATTTTTGCCGCCTCCAAGATTTCAACTCGATCTCTGTACTCCCGTGTGTCTTCGCGCATGATCATGGCATTGACTCCGGGCGGAACGGGTGCGCCCGTCATAATTCGGGCGGCGGTTTTCGGCTTTAGCGTTTCGGTGGGATAAACCCCGGCGGGAATATCCTGAGAGACGGGCAAGTTGATTGGCTCTGTTTCGCTTGCATCGGTCACGTCTTCTGCATAAACGCCATAACCGTCTACCGCCGAATTGCTGTAGGGCGGTAGATCAATCTCAGAAGTTACGTCTTCGGCAACCACATACCCTGTTCGCCAGAAGGGACTAAAATTGTAACTTTCTGTTTTGTCCCGCACATAGGAGAGCATCAATTGAAGGGCTTCGTCCACTGTTTTCATCATTTTAGCAACTGCTCTTTTCGATCATTTTGTCTTCTCTCATCTTCTATTTTGCCCTGATACCGTCATAAAGCGAACGCTCAGTCCAGAACAGAGTGAGGTTAATTCGCAACCATGATTGATTTACGTCTTTCCATGCAGTATACTAGAAACAGGTGAATTAGAACCGCAGATTTTACGGGCTTCCCGAACCTTCGCTCTCCGTCGGGAACTCGCCTTTCGCGTTGTTCGCACCCTGAGAGCCAATTCAACAGAAAAAAATCGTATCAATCCCGTTTTGATGGGGACGGTGCCGAGGCGTACCGTGCTTTACAGTAAAATTTCGGTGTAGCGCGTTTCCACAGGGGAACCGCCCGACCCAAGAATCGTTGAAAAGCCCGCAGACGCCCCCGCCTTCCTTGTCCCATGATAAAAGAACACAGGAGATTCGCATGAGCCAGGACGATCTCCCGCAGCCGTCGCTCTCGCCCGCCAATTCGGGCGATCTTGACGCGACCCAGACTGCCGGGACCCCGTCAGCCGATGCGCCGACCACCCCACCTTCGCGCCGCCGACGCGCTGTCGCCGCCAGAAAAGTGGACGCCGCATCCCCTTCGGAAGCCCCTTCCGAACCTATAGCCGAAAGCATTCCCACGCCCGCCGAAGCCAAAATTCGACGCGCACCACGCCCCCGAAAAGCGAACCTCCCCTCTGAGGACACGCCTTCTCCAACCGAGACACCCGTAGAGTCGTCTTCGGCTCCGCTACCTGTGAGTCCCGCAAATCAGGAGACACCCGCCGCTCGTCCTGCCCGCGCACCACGTCGCCGAAAAACAGCGGAGAGTGAAAGCGAAATCGTGTCTCCTGTTGCTCCTGCTGACACTGTAGCCTCCTCTGATTCTTCGGAAACTGCCTCTCCCGCAGTAGAAGCAGAATCTCCTGCTCCCTCCTCACGTCGTGGCTCTCGAAGTCGCCGCCCGAAAGCAGAAGCCGGGACGATTGTTTCTCCCGAAACACCGATTGAGGTGAACCCCGTTGCGGAAAACACGTCTGAGGCAGACCTCATTGTGGAAATTCCGGCAGCCGAAAAATCCAACACACGCGGGGCAACCTCCACCCGTTCCCGCCGCCGTACCCAGGGCAAAGACAAAGTCGTGATCGCAGAGGGCGTGAGTCCCGCTGCCGAAGGGCTGGCAATTTCGGAAACTACGATTGACGACGTGCCTCTCCCGACGCCCGATGGTCTTCCTCTCGCTTCCAAAGACGGCGTTCCCACGATTGACATTGAGCGAGGTCCTCGTCGACGCCGGGGCGGAAGAGGACGACGCGGCAAAGGCGGAGCCGAAGCGGACGACGAAATCGAAGTCACCAACGAAGTCGAAATAGACGACGCCGTGACGCCGCTTCCGACAATGGAAACCGAAGAGGAACGTAACCGCAACGCTCGACGCGGCGGACGTACCCGGCGCACCCGCGAGATGCCTACCGTTCCCGCTGTTGTTGCACGTTCCAACAAAGCCGGAACCGCAATCGCTGAGATCGCGCCACCTGCGCCCTATGTCGAGCCGGAACCCGTCATTAATACCAGTATTGGCGTTCACCTTATTTTGCAGGGGGGCGTTGCCGACATCCACATTGACGGGAAAGCCGTGCCGCCTGTCTTCTTTTTTGGAAATCTGGACGATCAATCAAGCCGCCCAAAGGTTTTCACCGAGATTCGACACGCCGCCAAAGCCGGGATTCACCTTCACTCGACGCTCATGGAATTGCCCTGTCCTCTGACCGAAGAGAGCAGCGCGATTGACCGCTTCGACGAACGAATCCGGCTGATGCTCGAAGCCGACCCCGACGGTTTTATCATGCCGCGTGTGCTGTTTGCCCCCGCAAAAGGCTGGCGTCGTGAGTACCCCACCGACATTTCCCTTTATTCCGATGGTTCGACGGGCGACCCCGCTCTGACCTCCGAACGCTTCTGGGCAGAGGCGGAACGCTCCCTGATTTCTCTGATCGCACACGTCAAGGAACATTCGTGGGGAGATCGAATTTTCGGTTATCATCTGGAGCGCGGCGAGTGGTTTCAGCCTTCCGATCAGGGCTATGACCGCAGTATCGCAAACCGGGACGCCTTCCGGGACTGGCTACGTGAAAAGTACAAAGATAATCTCGTTTCGCTCCGAGCGGCGTGGTACAGTGCCGAAGTGCAGTTCCACACGGCTGAAATTCCGGCTCCCGCCGCAAAGCCCGATCTCGGACGTGCCTTCTACGCGCCTCGCAAAGAACGCCCGATCATGGATTTCCACGAATTCACCTCGGAAATAACCGCGTCACGACTGGCAAAACTGGCGAAGGTGATCAAGAAAGCCGCCGATCACAAGGTGCTGGTTTCCGTCTGCTACGGCTACACTCTGGAATTCGGGCATGGATTTAGCGGGCATCTTGCGCTCGGTAATCTGCTGAAATCTCCCCATATTGATCTGCTTTGCGGACCGCCCTCCTATCGTGATCGCAAACCGGGAGGAGCCGCGTCTTTGCCGGCTCTCACGGGTTCGATTAATCTTCACGGCAAACTCTGGCTTTCCGAGGACGACACCAAAACTTACCTTGCCGCCAATCGCCCCGAAGACGACGCTTTTAATCCGCGTATGCCCGATCTGGCAACAACGGAACAGGCGCACCTTCGTGCGATGGGCAAAGCCTTTGTCCGAAACACGGGCGTGGGATTGATGGATTTGTGGGGTGAGGGCTGGCTTGACAGCGCGTCTCTGTGGGAGAAACTGGGCGAATTCGCCTCTGATTTCGGCAAAGTGCGGGGTCTTCAATCTCGCCGAGACGGGGCGGAAAGCCCCGATGTCGTTGTGTTGTTGGACGAGCGAAGTCTGCTTCACATTCAGCGCGGCGAGCCTTTCTTCCGACGCCTGACTAACGGTCTTCGCGACACTCTGCAACGCGCCGGAATCCGCTACGAACTCTATTTGCAGAGCGACGTGATGCACCCGGACTTTCCGACGGATGCTAAACTTTACCTCTTTGCCACGCCTTATCGCCTTCCGATAGATCAGCGCAAAGCGATTTCGGATCGATTGCAGGGCGGCAACCGAACGCTTGTCTGGCTTTACGCGCCGGGAACCTGTGAGCGTCGTCCCTCGTTCGATTTTGGAGTCGAGGAAGGAACGGGCAGCATTATCGGCATGACCCTGCGTCCGCAGGAGTGGAATTCTGAGATCGGTTCTCGTGTGATCGTTCCCAATCATCCGATTTTCAACAAGTTGCGTGGGCGTGAAATCGGGGTGCGTGAGCGTTTTAATCCCTCCTTCTTTGTGGACGACCCGGACGCTCAAACCCTCGCTGAATACGGAGGAAGCGGGTTGGCTTCGGTGGCGGTGCGCGATCATGGGACGTGGAAAAGTGTCTTCATCGGTGAGCCAACCCTGAACGCGGATTTGTTGCGCGGTCTCTGCCGTTTCGCTAATGTTCATCGTTGGACACAATACGGGGAAGACATTATCGAGATCGGAAACGGCTGGATTTCCGTTCATGCGGTTCGTGATGGAGGCAAAGCGTTACGCCTTCCTTCGCGGGTTGCTCTTTACGACTTCACGGCACAAAAACTCGTTTCCGATGGAGCGCGAGAGCATCGCTTCACGTTGCGGGGTGGACAAACGAACCTCTTCATTTATGGTGAGATGGCGCGTTTCGAGGCAATGGGGTTGCCTAATCTGAGTCTCTCACCGGGCGAACGGGAAGCGGAAGCCGCTTCTCTGTCTTCCGATTCATCTTCCTCCAATCCTATTTCATCCGAAGGAGGAGAGGAAGCCGCCGAGTTTCAAGGAAAACAAGAGCGTTCTTTTCAATCCGTCCCATCCAATCCGTCTAATCGATCAGGTCAATCCGTCCAGCCTGAACGACTCGAAAGACCTGAAAAGCCCGAACGTCTTGAACGAACCGGAAGACCGGAGCGAAACGAAAGAGGAGCCAGACCCGAACGTACTCCCCGAACCGTCGCTCTCTCCGCCGACGTTTCTATCTCGACTGCAAACATTCCTAACGAAGATTTGGCGACGTTAGAAGCCATTCTCAATATGGACATCGGGGCATTGGAGGAGCGCGAGGAAAGCGAAGTCACCGAACCCATTGTTGCCGAGAGTTTGCCCGTTGCCGCGCCTCCGAAAGCGGAACCGTTTCAGGCGATTGCGGAAGTGATGGAACCATTTGACATTGAAGAGGACAACGGCGATCCTGCCCGTCGCCGACGACGGGGAGGACGGGGCAAAGGAAGAAAACAGGGTGTCAGCATCAGCGAAATGAAAGACCCGGAAAATATCGTTCCAGAAGGATTTATTGCGGAAGAAATTACGATTACGGAAACTGTTTCCTTTGAAATCACCTCTTTCGAGGTGGAAGCCGCAGGCGGAACCGTCTTTACTCCACGCCCGGTAGACGGGGAACCCACTCATGATCTAGGTTCGCCTTCTGAGGAGGAAAGTGAACCCGCTTCCGAAACCGAGGAAGAAACTTCGGAGCCACCCGCAGAGGACAACGAGGGAAACGGTTAGTCACCCTCCATGTTGCCCAGTCACCTCTCTCAAAAGCAACTGATCGCGTTCAAGATTGGAGCGCGTGCAAGAAAGTTTCTGCTCGAAGATTGTCTTGTCGAAGGTTACGATTATCTCGTCGCCTACCTTGAAGACGCCAAAGAGCGAGACCCTGAACTTGCCGCGCTCCTACAAACCGAACTCGAAAAGTTTGAGAAGCGCGTGGAGACCTCATCTCCCGACCCACTTTCCTGATCCCTTCACAAGTTCAGAGGAAAGGGGGAGTGAGAGGCGGATGCACTGAGAGGCGGTTTTTCTCATTATGGCTCACTACAACGCCACCGCTTTAGTTTTGCATCGTACCGATCTCGGCGAGAATGACCGAATTTTGACCCTGTTTACTCGTGAGCGGGGCAAACTCGGCGTCGTTGCGAAAGGGTCACGCAAGGGAACGTCACGCTTGAGCGGCGCGACCGAACTCTTTATGACGATGCGCCTGCAACTGGCGGAAGCGCGTAGCCTCGACATTATCACGCAATGCGAAATCGTGGACACACACAATCCGCTCCGCCTTAACCTTGATTTGCTCGCTCGTGCCACTTATCTCTGTGAGTTGCTGGATCGCACCACGGAGGAGCGCGACACCCTTGCCTCTGAAGAACTGTTCGATCTTACGTTGACCGCCCTCACGCTACTCGCTAGAACCACGACTTATCCCGACGGAGTGCTTCACGCCTACGAACTGCGGCTTCTGGAGGCAATCGGATACGCCCCGGTTCTCGATCATTGCGTGAAAACGGGAGAGCCTCTGGAGCGGCGCACCGTTGGCTTTTCGCCTTCGTTGGGGGGAACCGTTGGAGCCTCAGAGCGGTATCAAGTCCAGGATGCTCTGCCTCTTTCGCAGGAGTCGTTGCATCTCATGCAAACTTTCGCCAACGATGAGCCGGAACGATTGCTCTCCCTCACGCCCTCCCCAAAAGCGGCGGCGGAAGTCGCCAAAGCCCTGCGCTGGTACATTCGTTTTCGTATCAACCGGAGCTTGCGAAGTGCGGAGTTTTTGGATCAGATTCGGGCGGCGGGTTAGTTGTCGCTTGCCCTCACCTCGCTCAAATTACTCCTGTCTCTGCAAATCGCTCAGCCTCATGCAGGAAGAGGGGAGGAAGTGACCGTTATTCTTTGATCGAATTCCGTATCAAAGGAATGAGCGGAGACCTCTTCCTTTGATCTGATTACTGCAAGCAGAATGCCCGAATGTCACCCGAACACCTTTCACAAATTCACGCGATTTTCCACTCTCTCAAGCGGGGAGACCGACTGACTCAATCCGAAACCGACGCCCTCGAAACTCAGTGGGAGCCGCTTATTTCGCCTTCTCAGAAAGAACGGTTTGCGCTCTGCCTCTCCAATGGCGAACCGACGGGAACCCTCGCACCGCGCTGGTTGTGTCATCTCGTAGGCTTGCGGCATCGTGCTGTCGAAATCGCTTTGCTTACTGAGAGCGGGCTGATCGCTCTTCAACGCCGTAGCATCACGAAATCGGACGGGGCGGGGGCACTCGATATGTCGGTAGCGGGTCATGTGGTGGAATACGATGCGTTTCTGACGTCTGCATGGAAAGAAATCGAAGAGGAGATCGGCTTGAGCGAAGCACGAAAAAGCGAATGGCTGATTGAGAAAGACCTGATTCCGCTCGGCGAGCCTTATCTCTGCCTGCACCCTGAACCGACTCGCGTTCCTCCCCAGTACAACTCCGAAGTAAGGCAGATTTATGTCGGAACACTGACAGGCACGGCACTCGGCGCAATGCGCTTTGCGGACGGTGAAGCGGAAGGAATGATGTTTGTAACGCCGGAAGTCGCATGGAGGCTACTCACGGAGGAAGAGATTGCGTCGGGGATGCGGTACACGCTTCCTCGCGTGCTGGATTGGCTGGAGAAAACCAAAACCCCGTGACCGACCCGAAACCTGTCCGCGCTTGTCTTTGCTTTCCCTACTCTTTTGTCGCGATCAAAGAGCGAGCGAAAGCGCATGGCTGGGGGAGTGTGGAAGAAATCACAAAGCATCTGGGGTGTGGAGGCGGGTGCGGACTCTGTGGCGTTTATCTGGCGCGAATGTTGGAAACCGGAGAAACCGAGTTCGCGGTGGTTTCCGAAGCGAAGACAACAAAGCCCTGACTTCCCCGCGAAAACGGAATTTTCCAGAATGTAGAGACTTACTTCTTGACAAACGGCTTTTCGGCGTGTATATTGTATGTATCTCCCACCGGAGAAGTGAGTGCTCGTAGCTCAGTTGGATAGAGCAACAGGTTGCGGACCTGTAGGTCGTGGGTCCGAGTCCCTCCGAGCACATTCTGCCAAATGCAAAAACGCCCTTCTTAAAAAGAAGGGCGTTTTTGCTTGCATCTCCAATCCGAAATCAAAACACATTCTCTTAGCGAAGAAAGCCCCCACCTTGATCTCGTCCACTCAGCCCTCCCCCAAAATCCGGGAGAGGGGAGACAATGCCCGCTTCTTCTGAACATTTTCATTCTTCTCTCGCTCTTCTTTTTGCGTCTTTGTGTTTTTGCGTAAGGTCTCCCCTTCTCTCTTTCCTTGTATTTCTCTGTGCCTCTGTGTCTCTGACGAAGTGGGTGGTTGATTTTTCTTCTTGCGTAAGGTGAGTCACTTATCCTGTCACACAAAAGAGAAGGTCAGTCTCAATCTCATTAAGACGGACCCTCTTTTCATTAAACCCGGCTCTCGCTTGGTTTTTTCGCCCCGTTGTTAATCGTGAGCGGTGCATCGGAGAGGACAATCGTAGAAGCCGTTGTATCCGCCGGGACTTTCGCCTCGGTGACAGCGGAAGTGCCGGAAGACGGAAGGAAGTTCTGAGCCAGTTTCTTAACCTCCTCCGGGATATTCGCCATTACGCCGTCAAAAAACGAACCCGCTACCTGCCCGTTTCCAAAGGCTCCACTGACCTTTCGGAATGTATCGGGATCGCCCCAGATCGTGAGATTGGCTTTTGCCGCCAGCGCACCGAGTGCCTGTGCCTGAGCCACGCCGATTTCCTTGTTCGCGGTGATATTGGCAAGTACGATCTCAAGATCACGGGTCAGCGAAAGATTTCTAGCCTTCGCTTCCAGTTCGGCGTTGGTTACCTCCACTTGCTTTGCGGCGACTTCTACCTGACGCTCGGAAATCTCGACCGGGATCATCTTGACCATGCGTTCCGCATTGGCGTGTAAGGTTGCCGCCTTTTGCTCTGCCTCCGCCCTGACCAGAAGCGCTGTCGCATCCGCTCTTGCGGCGATCTCCTTTGATTCGGCTTCCTTGATCACCGTGTAGGACTGCACGTCCGCTTTTCCCTGTTGTTCGAGGGTCTGCCGACGGACAATCGCCTCCTGTGCGATCACTTCCGTTTCCCGCTTTCGGTTTGCCTCTGCAACGGCAACGGTTGTCTGCACCGCCTGCTCCGCCGCTTGACGGTCTTTTTGCGCCGCGAGTTGCAGGGTTTCCGCATCAGCACGCTTTTTCTCCGCTTCCGCCACCGAAATTTGTTGCTGACGGGTTGCCAACTGCACAGCGGTTTCACGGGCAATGGACGCTTCCGTCATCGCTCGTTCGCGGTTTTCATTTGCAATCTGCACGGCTTGCTGTCGAGACAGTTCAGCCACTTCGATTTCTTGCTGAGCCTGTGCAAAAGCAACCTTTGTTTGTCGCTCCTGCTCGGTTCGTGCGACTTGAGCCTCACGAGCCGACTCTGCTGTGGCAATCTCCTGCGAAGTTCTCGCCTTTGTTTCCGCTTCCTGCGCCGCTCGTTCGGACTCGGCAAGAGCGGTTCGTTGCCGGGTAAGGGCATTGGCTTCCGCACTTTTCTTCTCGAGTTCACGCTCGGCAAGAATCTTTGCCGACTGTGTTCTCTGCTCGGCGATCAGCTGTTCCGTCGAAGTCTCGATCTGGGTGCGCTGGAGTTTTTGCTCAGCAACAAGACGCGCCGCCGTTGTCGCTCCCTGAGCATCAAAGACGTTGGTATCGGGATTTAAGGTATCGTGGGGCGCCTGATCAAGACGCAGAATGTTGACGCTCTCCAGAGTCAAGCCATTCGCTTGCAGGTCTTCCGCGAGAGACGCCTGAACTTCCTCAGCAAACTCCTTACGTTTGGTGTTGAGATCGGCAAGCGAACGATTTGCCGCCGCCGCACGAAGTGCCGCGACCAATTTGTTCTGAATCAGCCGCTCGATTTCGCCTACCGAACCGCGAGTCACTTCAGGCAGGGTCGCCGCCGCTTGAAGAATGTCTTCTTCCGCCTTCATTACCTTGACGTAGAAACTCGCACTCACATCGGCTCTGAGGTTGTCCTGCGTCAAAAGAGCATCGCTGCCGGTGCGCTCCACGCCCAATTCAATGACGTTCAGTTGAACCCGCTTCATCTGATGAATGCCGGGAATGTACAAAGCCCCGCCATCAACGATCAGCTTTCGTCCCCCCATTCCCGTGCGAACATAGGCTTCATCGGCGGAAGGGCGCACATAAAGTTTGCTGACAATGGCGACAAGCGTGAACAGCACGGTGATAATCGCGCCGATCACAAGTAAAATCACTTTGCTCCCGAACGGCACAGTCGTCAGAAACTGAGAGCCGATCATCAATACGAGACCAATAATGATCCCCACAAAAAGGAGAAATCCGCTTGAATTCTTTGGTTGCATAAACGCATCTTTCTTTAGAAGCCGGTCTTCATAAACCGGAGTGACCGAGGACTTCTTCCGTCGGCATCACATAATAGTAACGGGATTCAGCGATGTAGTCAATCAATACGACTTTCGTACCGGACACAAGCGGTTTTTCGCCTGACCTTACCCGCGCCTGAAAATCGAGTTGACTTCCAAATCGGTCTTTGGTTCGCACCACGCCACTGATTCCGGTGACGGTCTGAATAACGGCACCCTCATTGCTGACAAAGGTGCCTGTGTTCTGGTGATAACTCTCTACAGGCTTCATGTATCGAGCGAAAAGCCCGGACAAAAGCCGTGTAGCCCCCAGAGAGGACAGCGACGCCACGAGGATTGCGAGGGGCCAGAGGGCAAGTCCCCCGCCTTCGATGACGATGTAGCCGCCGATCCCCCAGAAAAGAAACAGGCTAATCAGGGTCACGGTCAACGGAGCCTTGCCGAACCCCAGAAAAGACAGGATGCCCGCAGTGTGGACAGAACCGGAGTCAGTGTCGGCGTCATGATCCCCTATCTCGTGACCTCCCGCAACCTCAGCGTTTCCGGCTCCCTCGAAATCGTGATCTACGTCATGGTCTCCCAGAAGACCGAACGCGGAGAGTAGCACCAGCAGGATTGCAATCCCCAGAGGCCCGAGAAAGAGAAGATATTGCCATTCGAGAAACTTGCTCACGGAAACTGTTTCCTTTTCCACAATTCGCAAAAGCAGGATAAAACCGACTTCGACCTTCGACAAAGGATTTTGATTTCCCTGCATCGATCTTTTGCATCAATTCGTGCATCAATTTTTGCATCAACGAGTCTTAATGAATGCTTCTACAATACTGTCAATGACGTGACCCTTGATTGTGTGACGTAATAAAGAAAAGGCGCGTTTCAGCATTATCCCTGCCTGCAACGGAACACTTTGTTTTTGAGGGGAGTTCGTTTTTGTCTTTGTCTCAGGTTGGATGAGGAGAAAAGTGCGTTTTCTCTTGACACCGGGGGGAGAATCTGCCATACTCTTCCGAGAATGGCAGGGACGCTTTGTCTGGCTTAAACCGGACAGGGCATTTTTTGTGGGTGCGCCGATTGCCTTTGCCCTCGTAGCTCAGTGGATAGAGCGAGTCCGTCCTAAGGATTGCGTCGGGAGTTCGACTCTCTCCGGGGGCATCCTGTTCCTGTCAACGGCATATCGGATTTGTTAAAACAGTTGTTCGCTCCTGTGTGCCAATACGGAGAGATGTCCGAGTGGTTTATGGTGCCGCTCTCGAAAAGCGGTGTGGCGCAAGTCACCGTGGGTTCGACTCCCACTCTCTCCGTCCCCTTTTTGCGGTTTGTTCCCCGTCTTAGCGATTCTTACGCTCCTCCTCACTCAAAGGCTCGTAGATCATGACAGGCATTCCTTCTGCCGCATCCATGACCGTGTTCAGCAGTCTAACTTCCCCTGTCGCTTTCCGGCGCACCTTCCAGTCCACTCTCCAGGCTTCTCCATTCAACGTTTTTGTTGGCTTCGCCCTTAACGCGATTTCAGTTCCGTCGCGCAACATTTCCAGTCTTTGCAACCTCAGCAAGGACTCTTCCGTCGCCTGCGTCTCATTTGTCAACTTCAAGTCGGTAGTTCGCTTCAATGTCGGAGCTTGCGAGTCGTTGTAGAAAACACCGCATAGTTGCAAGGTCGTTTCATCGAAGAGCAACGTGAGTTCACGCTTGCCTGCCCTGCAATCCACTCCCCACCCTTTTTGGATTTTGAGGTCCGTTTTTGCCGTGCTACGCCAGTTTCTTGCAAACGTCAGCGTTTCACAGGAATTCAGCAGAGCCGTACAGTGCCGAATTGATCTTTGCACGAGTTCGGACTCACGCTGTGCTTTCGCCTGAGCGTGATAAAGTGGGATCGCTGAAATCCCGATTGTGAGCGCGACGGAGACAAAAAGCCCTCGTCGCAAAAAATGTTTTCGCACGGGAGATGTTTTCGCGGAGGTCGAAGTGACGGCACAAAATGAATTCATGGAAGGCTCCTTCTCAATGAGAAACAACAGGTTCGATCAGCCACAGCACGAATTAAAGTCACACGGCTTTCTTCAGACGAGAAAGTTCACTTTTTACCACAGTATATTTGATATGACGTGCTAACTCTGCTTGAGTTGCACATTTACTCATAAAATTGCTGTGATTGCTATAAATTGGTTGTCGGGAGTTTGTTGGCAAGAGGTTAGAGGAATTTCACTTACTGATTTGACACGGCAACACCACCCATTCACTCGTTTTTTTTCAATCCAGATCACAAATCGTTTTGTGAGTGCCTTTCTCCTATCGAAATTTCACTCAGGGTACAATAATAGGAAAACAGAGATGAGATAGTGGGGGACAGATGGACAGCGAAACACGGATCGAAGCCGACGAAATTGGAATAAGACTGGATGTGTGGTGTGTGGCGCAGGGCGATAACCTGACGCGGGTGGAGGCGCAACGACTGATCGAACTCCCGGAAGAGGCGGATTTGGGCGTCAGAGTCAACGGAAAACGTTCTAAATCGAACTACAAACTCAGGGCGAATGACTCGGTTTCCGTCGCTCGTCCCGCCGTGATTGCCACGGAAATCAAAGCCGAAAACATCCCGCTAACCATTGTTTTTGAGGACGAGGATATGCTCGTCATTGACAAGCCGCGTGGCATGGTGGTTCACCCCGCACCCGGCTCGCTTCATGGCACACTCGTCAATGCGGTGCTGGCACACGCGGAAGACCTGTCGGGCATCGGGGGCGAGTCGCGTCCGGGCATCGTGCATCGGCTCGACAAGGATACGGGCGGACTACTCATGGTGGCGAAAAACGATTTCGCACACCGTCATTTGCAAGCACAAATTCAGGACAGAACGGCGGAGCGACGGTACTGGGCGATTGTGTGGGGATTGCCGCAATTTCGCACGGCGACAGTGGAAGCCCCGATTGGCAGGCATCCGAGTAATCGAAAGCGTATGGCGGTCGTCACCGATCCCCGCTACACTTCGCGGGACGCCGTGACGGAATTAACGGTAAAAGATGCTTACGGGAGTATGTTCACTTTGCTGGAAGCGAAACTACAAACGGGGCGCACCCACCAAATTAGAGTGCATTGCGCTTATATTCATCATCCTGTGGTAGGGGATACCACTTATGCAGGCACTAAAAAAGTGCCGGGAGACCTTATGGGCGGCGAATCGAAACGACGCATCGAGCGAGCGATAGACGCGCTCGGTGGTCAAGCCCTGCACGCCGTTTTCCTAGCGTTCAATCACCCGCGCACGGAAGAGCGAATGGAATTCACGGTTTCCCCCGCTCCGGTTATGCTCGATTTGATCGAAACGCTTCAAGCCGCTTTCGGCAAAGAGAAATAGTCTCTCTTCGCAATACGGGTGATTGCGGTCTCGATTTGATTTCGGGTGAAGGGCTTGGCGACGCAGGGACAGCGTTCTGCCTGCAAAAAACGTTCTAGCAAATTGCCGGAAGGATCGCCTGTGAGAAAGATAAAGCGGGGAGCCGCTTCGGGATTGATGACCTTCACGATTTTGTAAAATTCGGTTCCGTGCAGTTCGGGCATTCTCATATCGCAAAAAATAAGATCGTATTCCTCAGTGACCAGAGATTTCAGGGCAATGCGTGGCGATGTATAAATCTCCACGCAATAGCCCTGAGAGAGCAAAATCTCCGACATCAATTCCCCGATAAGCGGTTCATCATCTACGATTGCTACCCTGCGTGATTCTTTTGTGTTGCGTGTTCCGATCAATGCCACCCTCTTTCCTTTTCGCTATTGTTCTTCATCCCAGGTTAATTTCAGGTTGCTTGAGAGGATAGGCAGAGCAGAGGATTATCGGCGACACAAGGGGGAAATCAGAGGCTTTCCCGCTCTACCCGGTAAAAGGGAAGGAGAATTCGAGCAAAAGCGACGATCTTTTCCGGCAAGTTTGCCCCTGCCTCAATCGTTTCTGCGCGGGTGAGACCGATTCCGAAAATAGCGTGTTGACCTTTCACCCGCTCCATGCGATCTGCAAACCGGATCAGGTTCGCTTCGGCGAGGATTTCGTTCGGGGTTTCATAGCCAACGATTTGGGGGTAGAGGCAGGCGTGTTCGGCGAGGGCACAGGCGTGTTTTCGCAGGTGCGCGGCAAAAAGCAGTTTCTCGTCGGCATAGTCCTCGACGAACACGGTGACGCGAACTCGCTCCCGACTAATTCCGACACGCAGATGCACTGAGGGCTTGTAGGCGCGTTTTGTACGGGCAAACGCCACCCACGTTTCCACTGGGGGATTAACGGTACGCCGCAGATGTTGTGCGACGTGCGGATAGAGGGTTTCGCCGACAATCTGGGAGAGTGCCTCCGGCAAAATCTCGCCGAGTTGGACTAGTTTGGGCTTGATGTGGGCGCGTAAAGAGGGCATTCGCTCCGCAAACTCCTCCAACTCGAACACCCTGAAATCTTCTTCTGTAAAGCCTGAAAATTTATTCTCCACGTTAATTCCTGCAAAGTCATTCACTGCTGAAAATTCAGGGACGAGTAACATTAGTTTTATCGTTCTCTGGTTTCCCCATTTCCTTATCGACTTGCGTGTTGGAATTTTTTGGGGCAGTATTTGATGAAGGAAGAATCCTCGTGATGTTCCCCTGGTCATCCACCATAATGGTAGGATTGGATTTGCTCACCCTTGGGCCCGAATAGTAGCCGCTACTGGCAGTAGGAGGGGGATCAGGGCGGGCATACAGGACAAGGCAAAAAATTGCTCCGATTATGCAGAAGAGGATCGAACCTACGATCATTTGTTGTTTGCGTTCATTATTCATCGTTTACTCACAAAGAGAGCCGGAATGCGTTGCATCCCGGCTCTCCAACGTTGAACAAATTTTCTATTTGTCCTTTGTTGCACCGCCAGCCTCACCCGTTTTCTTGTTGCGTGGCGTCACTGGTCCATCATAGTATCCACTTGCCGCACTGGGCTTTTCTTCGGCTTTGGAGCAACCGAAAAGAAGACACTGTGAGCCAACGAGAATACCAACGAGCGTTAACCATTTATACTTCACACGATATTTCACGGCAAATGTCCTTATCTGTCAAACGTAAAGTATCGCTCGAAATACACGTCGTCCGTTCCCTTGTCAATGTATCGCTCTGCGTTACGGTTGACACGCTTTGCGTGACCATCAAGAAAAACAAAGTTTCCCCCACCCTGGTGTGCTTCTGCAGCTTCGCACCCAAAGGTTGTCACCCAACCCACACCAATTTTAAATTGGGTAGTTCCATCAGAAACAATCGCAGTCTCCGCAGGGCGGACAACCGCAGACATTGCACGAGCAAAACCAGCGTAGGCATCGCTGCCCGGATACCAGTAGAGCGGAGAAGTCTGTGTTCCTGCCCCACCCGGTGAAGACATTCCAAAGGAAATACCATAATTCCCATATTGCTCTTCTGCCGGGAAATAGGGATCTAAGCCTCCAGGACCATCACAATCAACGGAGTTAGCACCCTTTTTTAGACTGGCTTCTGAATAAGACGGGCATTTCATAATCCCATTAGCAGGGAAGTTGCCCCCGTTTTTGATGTACGGTTGAAGCAATCCTGTCCAAGCACGATCTTTACGCACGGCACCTGGGGAGTTGCGAACCAGCCAGGGGACAATCGTTTCGTCGAAGTCTTGCGCGTACATCAGCATTGCAGTTCCAATGTTCTTTTCATTGGAAAGGCAGGAGATGCCACGCGCTTTTTCACGAGCCTGTGCAAAAACTGGGAAAAGAATTGCCGCCAGAATCGCAATAATCGCGATGACAACAAGCAGTTCGATCAAGGTGAAACCTTTTTGGTTTCCATTACGACGGGTTGCGCCGGTATTCATAAGTGAGACCCTCCAAGAATTAAAATAGATAAATGCAAACGATGCCGGACTCTTTATCAGAATCAATCACTCGACTAAAACTAAGAGTTTACAAAACCCACCCTGTGCCAGAGAAGACAAAAACCACGCACAGTGAAACCCCGATCAGTTACAAATAACTTTCAATCAGGAAAACAAAACTGTTGCGTGGCATCTTCGCCGTAACTGTGCATTTCTCGGCACTGTTGGGACTATATTAACAAACTTTTCAGAATTTGTCAAGTGTCTCTG
>JACMPS010000560.1 GCA_014377395.1 Chthonomonadaceae bacterium | reverse complement strand
TTTCAGGACAACGAATTATCTTCGCTTGACCGTCGCCGTATCCTGTACGACAACGCCGTGAAACTCTTTAACCTCAACGAATCCGAAGCCTGGGAGAAATTGAGGGAGCCATATTGTCCAGAGTCCACGTAGGTGGACTTCACGCTTTTGTAGCCGGAGGTTTTAACCTCCGGGTTTCTTTACAATTTCTCTCTCCCTTCGTTTTTTGTGCGATAAGCAGGAACTTTCTCTACGTTCGGTGAAGAAAACCCCGACACGTCAAATTGTCAGGAGGCTGTGATGCTACAACACGAACCCCAACCGCAACCGGATGAGTTTTTTGTTTTAAGAACGGATTTGCCGAGAGCAAACCTGTTGCCTTCTTCCGCCTTTGTCCTGGAAGACACCCTGGAGATGCAGGAGCAAAAAGCGCGGGTGGCACTTGGACAGCTCGCTTCTCTTTCACAACGCCGGGGAGTTGGCTTTGTTGCGGCGACATGGTCGCTTGCCTCGCCTTTTCTGGCTTTTGGAGCGTTTTTGACGCTGGCAATGGGCAGTGTTCCCGCTGCTCTTTTGTGCGGTTTCGGGGTGGCGACAACGTGGCGTCTTCGTCGTCTACAGAGTGAAAATCAAGACCTCAAGATTTCTCAGCACCTCATCGGAGCAAAGATCGGCTGGCTGGAATCACTTTTAGAGGGTCTTTCGTGGGGCGATACCGCCACAACTCAGGTGATTACACTCACTCTTCAACGATTACTGCCTCAAGTCACACCGGAACAACGCCGCCTTTTTTCCCCGAAACTCCACAGTATTCTGCTCGACCACCTCTCCGTTCCTGTCGCAACCCATAATCCCGCCCTTATTGAAGCACTTCTTGCCTATGTTCGCTCCTCTCAAGATTATGAGGCGATGTCAAGGGTGGAAATGTTGCGGTACAACTATCACCCGCCCCGTTTCGGTGCCGCCGCAAGAAAAGGTGAAGCCGTTTTGCGCGACTGTCAAGCGGTTCTTGATCTACATATTGTCTCTGATGAAGAGCAATTAGCGGCACTTTCCTCTTTCACCCTGCCGCGTCGTGAGGGAAATTCCCTCCTCCTCACAGGATCAGAAGTCGCCGAGCCTCAAATGTCGGAGCAGGAGCATAGCGCAGTTCAGAAGTTGCTGGCGGAGTTGGAAGAGGAGAGCAAAAAACACCGCAATCCCGGCATGAGACTCGGTTTTCTGATTGCTTCGTGGTGCCTGATCGTTCCTTATACCGGGGTACAAACCGTAATTAGCCTGATGGGACATCAGTGGGGAATGGGGGCAATGTTCGCCGTGATGACGGGCACTGCGACGCAACTGCATCGTTTTGCGCTTTCGCCTCGCCAGTCCGATGTAGCGAAACGGCTTGCGCGTTACGGCTCGAAAAAGGTGATCGGTCCCCTCATCGAAGCCCTGGACTGGCCCGATGAAGCCATTCGGTCTCTCGCTCTCGATGCCCTTACCGATCTGCTCCCGACGCTCAACGCAAGTGACACCAACGTGCTGAACCAGAAGCAACGCGGTATCCTTTATCGCTCTTTGCGAATGAGTTATGCGATCCGCCACGAGAGGTTTTTAAGTGCCATTCTGGAGGCGTTGGAGCAGGTAGGGGATGATGAAGCAGTGCAGTCCGTCGGGCGTCTTGCCGACGCTCATGCGTGGCACCCGGCACAAAAGCGTATTCGGCAAAAGGCGGTGGATTGCCTACCTTCGCTCTCGATCCGTGCCGAAACCAACCGCGCTTCGATGACGCTTTTGCGTCCTTCTTCCGCCTCCGAGATGTCACCGGACACTTTGTTGCGCCCAATGGAGGAACGACCGGACGAGGCACCGGAACAACTTCTTCGCGCCTCCAACGAAGAGTAAACCCCGACAGCAAAGTAGATGAAATTAACCACCCGCTCCGCTAGAGAGCACAGAGGCACAGAGAGAATACAGGAATTAGGGAGTAGGGTTTAGGAAATGCAAATATAGGGAGACCTCACGCAAAGAGAGGAGAAAGGTTAAAGAGGCAAGGGCAGTTGCATCTGCTCCCCTCTCCCGGATTTTGGGGGAGGGGTTGGGGGTGGGGGCAAAAGAACAAACCTTCATCTTACCGCTTAATCCTTAACACTTACCTAAAACTTATCCGTCTCGACCTGTAGCCGAATCTGCCTCAGCACCCCCGCGACTTTTTCACATTCGGCTTCGGAACCGGTGTAGCAAATCGCTCGTCCCCGCAAATGTGCCTCAAGCATGATCTCCACGGCTTTTAGTTTGTTGTATCCAGTTGCTTTTTGAATCTGCAAAGCAACTTCGTCCACATCGTGATAATCGTCATTGTAGAGAATCACCACGTAAGTGTCCGCAAATTCGGTTTCACGCTCATCGTCGAGTGAGGGAAAACTACGTTCATGAATCCAAGGTTCTGCAATTTCTAATTCGGTTGGCATCTATTTTTCCTTTCGCTTCGGGTCTGATCTCCTAAATTATAACCGTACTTACCGAAATTCGCAAATTCACCACCCACACTGCTCTGCAAAGATAGTTTTCTCTCGTGCTAAAGCATAAGGGAAGCCTTTGCATCCTGTGAAAGAGCCAAACGCTTTACCCTGCACTTCGTAGAGTGAGTTGTAAGTCTGCGAAATTTCCGTCTGCAAAATCACCAGCGAATTTGTCCCGCCGCCCCTGAGTTTTCTCCCGTTTTCTCCGCACCGACTCTGTTCTTGGTTTGCCGTCTCGAAAAATGTTCCGCTTTTCTACGCATCTACTTTGCCAACTCATAAAGGGACTGTGCGTAGATTTTCGTTGCGTTAAGGAGAGTTTCAATTGCGATTCGCTCATCGGGTTCATGTGCGGGACCGTCCGTGCCGCCCGGAAAAGCGGCTCCGAAAGCGACGGCGTTAGGGGTGGCACGAGCATAAGTTCCGCCGCCCATTGTTCCCGGTTGAGACGTGGTATCTCCAGTCGCCTCCCGATACACTTTCAACAAAGTTTTCACCGGGTCTTTGTCGAGCGGCACATAAAGCGGAACCGAGTCATCGGTTTTCGCAAGTGTCCAACCGTATTTTTCAAGAACAGGCTTGTTTCCCGAGACCAGTTCGGAGAGAGTGGACTTGACGGGGTAGCGAATATTGTAGGTCACGCGCACTTTGCCTTCCGGCGTGTACTCCAGAATTCCCATGTTGCAGGTCAGGCGTCCTGCCACATCGTCTTTTGCGTCAATGCCGAGTGCGACGCCCGTTGTATCCACCGTTTCCGCGACAAAATCAAGCCAAACCTCTTTTTCCGCTAAATCCAACTCCGCCAACGCGCGAGCGAGGCGGGCAATTGCGTTATCTCCGAGTGTGGGGCGTGCGCCGTGTGCGGATTTGCCCTGAGCCATCACCGTGATCGTTTCGGCTCCGCGCACAAACGTAATGTTTTTGTCCCAGAACCGTGTCAACAACTCTTCCGCCGCGTCCAGGGCTTCCGTCTCCCCAAGAAGCGTGGCAACCGCCGATTCGGGAACCATGTTAGGGCGTAATCCGCCGGACGCAGAAGCGATCTTCAAGGGTCGCTCTTCAGTCGGCAACTCTTTTTCAAGGACGAAGGTGGCGATCCCCTTTTCGGCGTAGATCAAGGGGAAACTCGCATCGGGCGTAAAGGCGTATTCAGGAACTTCCTCTTTCGCCATCCCCCAGTAATGCTCCACGCACTTAAAACCGCTTTCCTCATTGCACCCGAACAGAACCCGGATTCGCTTTGAGATCGGCAGTTCGCAATCGAGGATCGCCTTTGCCCCGAACAACGCCGCGTAAGTGGGGCCCTTGTCATCGGAGGCTCCCCGTGCATAAATGAAGCCGTTTTCAATCGTGGCACCGTAAGGCTCATATCGCCAGCCTTCGCCTTCGGGAACCACGTCGAGGTGTCCCATCGCCATCACCATTTTTTCGCCGCTTCCCATTTCGGCATGACCCGCGTAGCCGTCCACATCTTTCGTGGTAAAGCCGAGGCTATCGCAGAGGGTCAGCGTGTAATCGAGAGCATCGCGCACAGGTTGTCCGAAGGGGGCGTTGTCCCCTACTGCCGGGGCTTCAAGGCTCCGAATTTGCAGAACGCCCTGCAATGCCTCGACAATTTCGTTGTGGTGCGCGTCTACCCAATCGTAAAGTTTCTGAATTTGTGGATCGGTTGGTGTTAAGAGAGTCATTTTCGTTCGCCTTTTTCGTTTGATTTCTTGCGGCAATTATAGAAGGAGAAAGTGTTAAGTGTCAAGTATTAAGTGTTGAGAAGGAAGATTGTGCTGTCTTCGCACGCGGAAGACGGAAAAAATTCAAGTAAGCCCTTGACAAACAGTAGATAAATATCTATATTTTTACACTCAACACTCAACTATGACACTTGTATTTGTATTTCCTGTCACCTTCTGCGCTTAGCGTTGTCTCTATACTCTGAAGTCATTTCACATTGCAGGGGGCCGGTCTCGTGAAAAGAGAGCACTACGGGCGCGAAAGTATGAGATTCGGAATGATATTGCTGTTGGCACTAATGGCACTCACCGCAATCGGACAAAAACAAACCGCCGCCCCCTCCCGCTCTGCCTCTCGTTCCGCAACGGTTTTTCCGTTTTTCGAGACGAAAGTACGCCCTCTTTTGCTCTCTTCCTGCGTAAGTTGTCACGGAAAAGAAAGTCCGCAGGGAGGCTTGCGCCTTGATGTTGCCCTTACACCAGCGAAAGCGCAGGCAGTCATTGAGCGGGTGAAGGGAGAGGGCGGCAAACAACGGATGCCGCTCGGTGCGCCCCTGTCGAAAGACAAAATTGCGGATTTGGAAGCGTGGGTGAAAAGCGGCGCAAAATGGGGAAGCACACAAACGCTCTCCGCGCCTTCGCTGACCGAACGAGGGAAAAAGCACTGGGCGTTTCAGTCCCTGACGCGCCCCGCAGTCCCCAAAGTCAAACACTCGGCATGGGTGCAAAACCCGATTGATGCTTTCGTTCTGAAGCGACTTGAAGCCGCGAATCTCAAGCCAAACCCGACCGCCTCCCGTCGAGAACTCATTCGCCGCGTCTTTTATGATCTTACCGGGCTGCCTCCCACTCCTGAAGAGGTTTCCGCGTTTGTGCAGGACAAATCCCTCGACGCCTACCCGAAACTCGTGGATCGCCTTCTTGCTTCGCCACACTACGGCGAAAAATGGGGACGAAACTGGCTTGATTTAGTCCGTTACGCGGAAACCAACTCCTATGAGCGCGACAACCCCAAGCCGAACATCTCGAAATATCGCGACTACGTGATTCGTGCTTTTAACGAGGATAAGCCGTATTCGAGGTTTATTCAGGAGCAACTCGCCGGGGACGAAATGCCGAACGCGGCAGGAGACGCCATTCTTGCCACCGCCTACTATCGCCTCGGAATCTGGGACGATGAGCCTGCTGACGTGAAACAGGCGCAGTTCGACGATCTGGATGATCTTGTGGCGACAACAGGGCAAACATTCCTCGGTTTAACCCTTGATTGCGCCCGTTGCCACGATCATAAACTCGATCCGATCCCGCAAAAAGACTACTATCGCTTTCTCTCGTTTTTCCATAACATCAATCGCTTCAAGAACGGCGGAGCCACCGACGAGACGCATTTCTTCTCAACTTCCGAGCAGAAAAAAGCCTACGAGCGCAACGTTCTCGAGCTCGTTGCAAAACGGAAAGCGAACACGGCGCAGCTCGCCGGACTGGAAGCGGAATATCGGCAAAAACGCTCTCAACTGGAAAACCCGAACGATCTGAGCGATCTGCACTATCGCTACTTTCACGGTGCTTTCGCCACACTTCCCAATTTCGACAAACTCAAACCCGTGAAAACTGGAACGCTCTCCTCTTTTGTAGACCTACGCCCTCGTTCTCAGGAGGAGAATTTCGCTTTTGTTTTCGAGGGAACTCTGAATGTACCAAAGGCGGGCGACTATACATTCCTGTTGGACAGTGACGACGGTTCGCGCTTGATCGTCAACGGCAAAACCCTCTGTGAGAAAAATATGGGCGGGGGGCAGGGTGTAGAAATGCACGGCAAGCTCTCCCTTCCGGCGGGGCGTGTCCCTTTCCGGTTGGAGTATTTTCAGGGTGGCTCGGTTTTCGGGTTGACGGTGGCATGGAGTGGACCCGGGTTTGCACGGCGTCCGCTTTCCACTTATGAGAGTTGTGGTCCGCATGGTCTCTCCGGCTTGATTACGGCGGAAGCACCTCTTGTGCTGGGAGAAGGAAAGGAAAAAGAAATCGTTCGCCTGACCTCAGAAAAAATGGAACTCGCCAAGCAAGAGCCAGTCGGTGAAAAAGCCTTAATTGTCACCGAGGCAGGAACGAAAGCCCCCGATACTTTTGTGCTTTTGCGTGGCAATCCCACTACTCCCGGGGAGAAAATTGAACCGGGTGTACCCCTGTGTGCGGGGGGAGGAGCCGTCACAGTTCCGACTCCTCTTCCCGATTCGAAAACAACGGGAAGGCGCACCGTCCTTGCCAATTGGATCGCTTCCGAGCAAAATCCGCTGACTTCGCGGGTAATCGTCAACCGTATCTGGCAATCCCATTTCGGGCGGGGCATTGTGCGAACCCCCTCCGATTTCGGCTTGCAGGGCGCACCACCCACCCACCCGGAACTTCTGGACTGGCTGGCAAAAGAGTTTATGGCGCAAGGTTGGAGTTTCAAGAAATTGCACCGCCTGATTTTGCTGAGCAACACCTACAAGCAATCGTCTCGCGCCGTCCCTGCCGCGCTTGCGAAAGACCCTCAAAACGATCTTTTCTGGCGGTTTGAGATGCGCCGCCTCACCGCAGAGGAAATCAGAGACAGTCTTCTTGCGATGTCCGGGACTCTCAATCTCACGATGTACGGAGACAGCGTTTACCCGGAAATTCCAAAAGAGATTCTAGCGGGACAGTCTATTCCCGGTGCCGACTGGTACACCGAAAAGATGAAGCCCGAAGACCTGAACCGCCGAAGCATTTACATTCATGTCAAGCGTTCACTGATCTATCCGATGCTCGCTAATTTCGATCTGCCGGAAACAGATCGTTCGAGTCCGTCGCGCTTTAGTTCAACTCAGCCCACGCAAGCCCTCAGTATGATGAATAGCCCCCTCGCTAACCGACAGGCGGCGTTGCTTGGGGAGCGTGTGCGGCGAGAAGTGGGAGGTGAAGGGCAAGCGTTCACCCGCCGCACCCTTTCCCTTGTGATGCAACGTCCGCCAACGAAAAGCGAACTTGACGAGGGAATACATCTGATAGCGCAACTACAAAAACGGGGCATGAAACCTGACAAGGCGCAGGTGATTCTTTGCCTTATGGCTCTCAATCTCGACGAATTTGTTTATGTGGACTGAGGGCGTTATCGCACTTCGACTTCAACGGGGATGACGTGAGTGATCACATAATTTTCCAGATCGGGAGGGCGTTGCATCGGTTGCATATTGCCGCGCTTGTCGGTTGCCCGTGCCATCAGTGCGTATTTGCCGGGAGTGGTTGGGACAGACCAGCGATATTCCCAGAAACTCCAGGTGTAACGCACGGGCTTTTCGAGCAGTTGCGTGAGTGTCCAGGTCTTGCCGCCGTCTTCACTGAATTCGACTTTTGCGATGTCGCTGTCGCCTGTCCATGCCGCCCCAAATACTCGATAAACGGAACCTGCGGAGACCACCTCATGCAAATCGGGACGAGCAATTTGCGCCTTTGTTTGCATTTCCGTGATCGGAACTCGTGTTGGAATCCCGTGAGGACGCTCCCAGAGGGCATAATCTACCGACTGAAAATAGCCATTGAAAGGCTTCTCGACAACAATCAATCGTGTCAACCATTTCACGGACGCCATGCCGTACCAGCCGGGAACCACTGCCCGCAACGGGAATCCGTGCGAGGCGGGCAGTTCTTTTCCATTCATTCGGTAGGCAAGCAAAACTTCCGGCTGACGCGCTCGATCCAGAGGCAGACTTCGAGCATAATGAATCGCGCCTGTCGGTTTAGGAGATTCCTTAATTTCGCCATTATCCGCGCCCTCTAAAATTACTTCGACGGAACGAGAGGAAATTCCGGCGCGTTGTAGCACGGCTGAGAGAGAAACACCCGTCCACTCCGCGTTACTGACCGCACCTGATCCCCACTGCGCTCCTCTGGCGGCGGGGACAAGAAAAACACGATTGTTGCCGGCACACTCAAGCGTTGCCGGAACGGTGTGCAGAGGCATTTTCATCAGGTCTTCAAGGGATAATTCGAGCGGCGTTCTAACCGTGCCTTCGACTTTTAATCGCCACGCCTTCGAGTCCAGTTGCGGCACGGCGAAATGACTGCGGATATAAAATTGCTCGTTCGACGTAACAGAAGTGTGCAAAGATGAAAAAGGATACTCTAAATTCTCAGGTGACCTTTCCCGCGTAATCAGACCTTGCCTCCCCTCTTCGGCAACGTTTTCCAGAGGAAAAGGTTGGGAAGAAGTTTGTGCAGAGGCAAACTTCTCCTGTGACAAAGCGGTGAGAGGGAGTCCCATGCTCGCCATTTTTAAGAAAGATCGTCGTTCCATAAATTTAATCTCCAGAGAAAGAATGTCGCTCACAACACCAATAACGTTTGCTTTCACTGACTACGTTTCAGCAAAATGAAAGTTGTCCCTTTAGTGTGATATAATCCATTGAGATTGAACGCAAATTGAGGCAACGAAACGGAAGGCTGAATTATGACACAGGCAAAAAATTTGAGGGAACCTGGGAAGAGTTGACTTCCCAGGCAAACGAGTTTCGCAATTACCCTAAGTTAATACTGATTGTCCCGGAGCAGAGACCTCTTTCCTTAACTCGTTCCTCTGGCTCTCACTGTAAAGCGGACTTGACCCCCAAAGAGTGAACCCAGATGCTCGACGCATTGGCGGAGAGAAATCGGCATATACCGGCGTTGCCGGAAAGTGCCTTTGACCGTGAAAGCCTCTATGCCGATGACGAAGAGTGAGCCTGACCTCTCCGCTATTTTGCCGCAGATCGGCTTTTGTCAACAATCCTAAAAAAGAAATGCAATAAGAGGACAACACTCCTCTGTCGAAAATAAAATGAAAACACGCACTTACCTAACACTCGCTCTTTTGGGGATTATTTCAGGAATGTCTTTCTCCGTACCCTCCGAGTCAGTCGCACAAAATTCGGGTCTGCCCGCTCGATTAACCGTTCCTTCAATTGTCAAGGTTGAGAAGACCGCGAACGGATATGTGCTCACGCGCAACAGCAAGCCCTACGTGATTCACGGAGGCGGGGGTAGCCTTCATCTGGAGACCCTCAAGGCAACAGGCGGCAACTCGGTAAGGACATGGGGTGGCGAAGATCAAACCGAAATGCTCGATACCTGCGAGTCGCTGGGGCTGACGGTCTCAGCGGGCATCTGGCTGGGTCAACCCCGGCAGGGTTTCCGGTACAGCGATAAAGCCGCCGTGCAACGCCAGAAGGACAGTGCCGTCTCCTTCGTCAAGCGTCATAAAATGCACCCCGCCGTCCTCGTGTGGGGTCTCGGTAACGAAATGGAGGAGGGCGGAGACGATCCCTTGATTTGGACAGCGATTGACGATGCCGCAAAAGCGATGAAAGCAGAAGACCCGAATCATCCCGTGATGACCGTCATCGCCGAAATCGGCAAAGATGGCAACAAACTCAAGAATTTTACGAAGTATTGTCCGAACGTGGACATTCTCGGCATCAATTCCTACGCGGGTCTTGGTTCTCTGCCGGAGCGCATTAAGGCGGCGGGGTTCACTCGTCCCTACGCGATCACGGAATACGGTACGGCGGGCTACTGGGAAGTCCCGAAAACAACCTGGGGGGCGCAGATTGAACCAACTTCCGCACAGAAGGCGGCGACTTTTCTCAAGAATTACAATCACAGCATCGCCGAGCAAAAGGCACAGTGCCTCGGTTCCTATGCGTTTTTGTGGGGACAAAAGCAGGAAGCGACTTCGACATGGTTCGGGCTGTTTCTCAATTCCGGGGAGCGTACTGAGGCAGTCGAAACCTTGCAATTTCTCTGGGCAGGAAAGTACCCGGAGGTTCGCTGTCCCCGCATCGTGAAAATGGAATGTAGCATCGGACAAAAAGAAGTCGGTGCGAACTTGCCTCAAAAAGCCGAAATCACCGTCCAGAACACTGACCTCAAAACCCTGATGGTACGCTGGGAAGTTCGGCGTGAAAGCACGGATCGCAGAGCGGGTGGCGATCTTGAAAATCAGCCTCAAGCCGTCAGCGATTGCGTGACCAAAGCCGTCGGTACAAAACTGGATTTCCGTACCCCGGCAGAATCGGGGGCGTACCGCCTGTTCGTTTATGCCTACGATGGCAGGGGTAATGCCGCTACTGCGAACGTTCCATTTTTGGTTTTATCGCGTTGAATTTGTTGAGTTAAATCAGAGTTGAATCAGATTGGTGAGGACAAAAAGATGAGTGGACTTTGCAATACGACACGGCGCGAATTTATGTGGGAGGCGGGGGCGGGCTTCACGGGCCTCGCACTGACGGGGATGTTGTCCGCCGACGACTTTTTCGCGGGGGTGGCACACGCCGACACCCTCTCCTCGCCTCACCCGACTTCGGCGAACCCGCTCGATCCGAAGCCGCCGATGTTTCCCGCCAAAGCGAAAAGCGTCATTTTCCTCTTTATGTACGGAGGACCCTCTCAACTCGACACTTTCGACTACAAGCCTAAACTGATTGGACGAGACGGGCAAACGATCACCGTTCGCAGTTTTCGAGAAGGAAACGTTCCGAAATCGCTAAAACTGATGGAGCCGCGCTGGAAGTTCAAGCCCTACGGCAAAAGCGGCAAACACGTCTCCGCACTTTATCCGAATGTCGGGGAGTGTGTAGACGACATCGCCTTTATCCATTCGCTTTATTCCGATGCGCCCGTTCACGGTTCCGCAATGCTCCAGATGAACACGGGCAAAATCATTAGCGGTAGCCCAAGTCTCGGTTCGTGGATCAACTACGGTCTTGGAAGCGTAAACCAGAATTTACCGGGCTTTGTCGTGATGACGGACACAACCGGCGGTCCCATTTCCGGCGCGAAAAACTGGAGTTCCGGGTATATGCCCGCCGCCTATCAGGGAACGGTCTTACGTGCCGCCGGAGACCCCATTCTTGATCTTGCCCGCCCGGAAGGAATGACTTCCGAGACGCAACGCGAGATGCTTGACTCACTGAAACACTTGAATGAAACGCACCGGGAAACCCGCGCCGACAACTCTAATCTCGCCGCCCGAATTTCCAGTTACGAACTTGCCTTTAAGATGCAATCTCACGCCCCGGAAGTGGTGGACATCTCGAAAGAGCCGGAACACATTAAAGCAATGTACGGCATGGACAAGGACGACACTCGCGATTTCGGTTATCGGTGTCTTCTGGCGCGGCGCATGGTGGAGCAAGGGGTACGGTTCATCCAACTTTACGCGGGAGGCGGAAACACGAATTTCCTGAACTTTTGGGACGCGCACGGCGGTCTTGTCGCAAACCACACCCGCAATGCAGGACGTACCGACAAGCCAATCGCCGGACTACTCAAAGACTTGAAACAGCGCGGTCTGCTCGATTCAACACTGGTAGTATGGGGTGGAGAGTTCGGGCGTACCTCACACGGAACAGGTGACGGACGCGATCACAACGCTTACGGGTACACGATGTGGATGGCGGGCGGCGGCATCAAAGGCGGAGTGTCTGCGGGAGAAACAGACGAACTCGGCATGGAAGCCGCCGTTGACCGCTACCACGTCAAAAACCTTCACGCGACGATCTTACATCAAATGGGAGTCGATCCGAATCGCCTGAGTTACTTCTACAACGGTCTGAATCAAAAACTGGTGGGCGTCGTTCCCGTAGAACCGATCCACTCAATCATTGGATAGTCAAACAGGGGAGATTTATCCACAGAATAACACAGATTAAAATGCAAAAGATAAAGGGAAAACAGTCATTCATCTTCACCCGATCTCTTTTTTGGTAGTAAATTTCTTTGTATTCTTCTTATTCTGACGGTTTTAATTTTTCCTTGCATTGTGTCTTCTAATCTGTGTCAGTCGGTGTTAATTTGTGGATCACAACGCATTCTCCTTCTCCTACCCGAAAGAGTAGGGCAATAAAAAGGGTGAAACGGCTAACTTTAGGGGGGTTCTAAGCGATAATAGAAGAGTGTGATTCATGAGAGAAAAGAGGAAACCATGTTGACTCCAACGAATGCCGCTCCCACGATTGAAACTCGACCCGTTACCCAGCCAATTCCTGTGGAAACGTTTCCCAATAACCCGAATGATCCGCTTGGTGTGCGCCGTGAGATTATCGAAGAGATCGAAAAAATCGGACGCAAGTACGCACAGCCCTCCGAGCCACAAGAATAACATTAAATCAGGTTTTACTTTGATGAGGCTTGAGTCACTGACTCAAGCCTCTTTTTCTTTTGCCGATTTTTCCCTTTGATCTATCATTTCAATAATTCCTCTATCTCGAGTTGTTGCATTAACGCCGTGTTGAAATGATGCTCTTTATAATCTGATGCCCAGAACAAGCACGCTACAGGATTGACCAAGATGCCGATTTCGACCACAGCAAGAAACTGCGGAGGAATCCAGCACAACAAAAGCGATACCGATTCGGGAGGTTGCCATTCCTCCCAATTGTACCCATGCCTTTCGGAGTAGGAACGGCGGCTCTCCTGAGTTTTACGCACTTCTTCCGGGTCAGGGATTGTCCGCTCCTGCCCATACCAGACCCAGGTATCCCATGCGGGTATGTCCAGCGTGTCGGTGAACTCCTGCGTCTCCGCCTCGGTCAGACCGCAAAAATCGCTCCAATCTGGTATTGAAATCAGCAAACGTCCTCCCGCAAGATCAGAAGGTAGACTGTCCGTATGAGCGTTTTCCGCTCGCAATAATTCTGCTCTTCCAGAAGATAGGCGGGAGAGAACCGCCCTGTTCTCCTCAACATTTTTCCAATCGTAATCAAAAAAGTTCCATTCGTTGGCGGTTTCGCTCAAGTTGGAGGGGCGGAGGGCTAAGGTTCGCAAACAGTTTTTTGGATCTTCCAGAGAGGCGCGGTTACGGCACCAAGCAATTGTCTCTGCAAGTCGAACCCGGATTTCGGCAACGCTTTCTACAGGCGTCATTTTTGCTTTCCCTCTCCTTTTGATCCACTTTATCTCGCGGTCTCGGGATTTCGCGTTCCTCTCACAATTTCGGCAAGCGGGTACATAATTCGCAATAGCCCTAATTCATGCTCTGTGTAGCCGACGCCGAGCAAAAAGACATCCGGCAAATGGGCGGCGCAAGCGCGAAGCGTCTTGTGATCGAGAGACGATTGACCGAGATGAACAATCTCTGAAAGTCCTTCGGCTTTGTGTAGGCTTTTGCAATTGGCGAAGACCGTTGAACACAGGGTCGCTCCCGCCAGATTTGCCCCGTTCATCCATGTCTCGTGGAAAAAGGCTTGCGTCAGGTCTGCGCCGCGCAGGTCGGCATGGGAGAGAGAGGTGAAATCGAAGTAGACCGAAGTGAGGTCGGCATCACGTAGGTCAGCCCTGGAGAGGGCCGCGTGTCTCAACCAGGCGAAGTCCATCTGCGCCCCGGTGAATACAGCCTCCTGTAGATTGGCTCCGTTCCCCCTCATGCCGATCAGGTTTGCTCCCGTGAAATTCGCTTTTTGCAAGTGGGACTCACAGAGGATGAGATTCATACACGACGCCCCTGTGAAGTCGGTTTCATTGAGTCTCCCCGTACTGAATTTCGAGTCATTAAGGTTCTGATCTCTGAAATCGGCTCCGTCAAGATTGCTTCCGGGGATAGTACAGTTTTTGAGTGTGTCCGCTTCTACCCGGCAAAGCACCTCTTCTGTTGTTTTATGTTTGATTTCGATCATAGGTTTTGGATTGCGACATTTCGGATCTCCAATTTTTGTTCTACCAGGGCGGAACGCTTCCAATCACAGACCCAAAGCCGCGTGATCGCTTTAACTCCGAAACGCCTCCGGGATATTTTTTTGAGGGACGGCGAGCTGGCGCACAAGGGAAGCGAGCATCTGCTCTTTGTAAACGGAATGAATGGCGAGGGCGGCTTGTGTCTGTGCATAGCCGAACGGAATCCCGATGTCGTGCCTATCCCCTACCGCCTCGAAAGCCAGATAGCGATCTCCGGTTTCACGCAATCGATCCTGAGCGGAAGTGAACTGAAACTCTCCCTTCTCGCGAAGATCGTTATCAATCGCATACTGCAAACAGTCGAAAATTGCGGGCTTCATAATGTGCATCCCGAAAAAGCAAAGGTACATCCCGTGCAAGAGTCCCGCTTGACGCAGGTGCTTTTCGGCATACTCTTCGGTGGGCTTCTCAAAGATCGTCTCGACGGAGTAGGTTGCCGGGTTCTCGGAAATTCGTTCACCCGCCACCGTGCCGAACAGATGCAACAACTCGGCAGGGGTTTGCTGTACCGCCGAAAGATTTGCCTCAAACTCCTCGTAGACATCGAGTGCCTGTCGCGCACACCGTTTGTCCGATCCACTGGTATAAATGTGGTCGCCGAGCATGAGGAGAAACGGTTCATCGCCCACAAATTCACGCGCCTGATAAACCGCATGACCGTAGCCTTCGGGCTTTTCCTGCACCACAAAATGAAGTCGCGCCGCAATCTGCTGAATTTGTGCCGATTGCAATAATGCCCACTCTTTCCCCTTGAAGAGTTTAAGTTCTTCAGGGGGAAGCGGTGCGAAATGTTGCTCGATCTGTCCCCGGTTATGAGGATTGACCACAAGGCAAACCTCTTCGATGCCACTGTCCAGAGCCTCTTCGATGATGATCTGAATCGCGGGCTTGCAAATGCCGTCACGATCCATAATCGGGAGCATTTCCTTCTGAATCGTGGTGGTGGCGGGATACATTCTTGTTCCACGTCCTGCCGCTGTAATCACGGCTTTTCTAACTTTCATGCGCTATCCTTTTTGTTTTCTTGTCCCAGGATGCCCGGAGGTTGAAACCTCCCGCTACTGAGGCGCCCCAATCACAAACTCCTGCTCAACGATTCGCAGGACTTCCACCTGCGTAGACTGAGAAGGGAGATTGCATTGAGTCCACGCAGGTGGAAGTCCTGCGAACCGTTGAGCAAGAGTTTGTGTTTGGATGTACCTGCAGACCTTTGAGCAGGAGTTTGTGATTGGGGCGCCTCAGTAGTCGGGGAATTCATTCCCTAGACTCTCTC
>JACMPS010000559.1 GCA_014377395.1 Chthonomonadaceae bacterium | reverse complement strand
GCTACAAACCGTGAAATCCGACCGAAAATCACGTAGATGCTCCAGATAAGGAGAAAGCGTGTAGTCGCGTCCGCTTTGCCCTATCGCGGGGAAAAACTTCTCCGGCAACACGCCGAGATTGTTGCAGATACCGAGAAAGCGGCGCGGCACGGCGACTTCCGGGGAAGCCTGAGCGAAAGCGGGCAACATCGCGTCCAGAAGCGGAAGACCGAGCAAGACGCCCGCCCCCCGCAAAAAATGGCGACGGGAGAGAGCGCGTTGTGTGGAAACATGGAAAGTTTTCATGACATTATTTTCCTTAAATTACTTCTGGGATCACTTACTTTTAATCGTGACTCGGACTATTTATTTCGGAAGAGTTCGCTCTGTATCAGGGCATGAATCAGGGATTTTACCCCGTAGCCGGAAGGTTTAGCGCGGTCTAAGATCGCTTCCACTTTCGAACGGTCGCCGAAACGCACGGTGGTTCCCGTTGCGTAGGTGACGAGTTGCCGGGTGAGGTTTCGGGCAATCTGGCGTTCATCTTGAAGCAGTAAACGCTTCAGGTCGCGAACATCCTTAAAGGCGCGTCCATCCTGCAAAGAGCCGGAAGCATCTACCGGAAGAGCAGCATGAAACACGAAAGCCTGACCGTTTTTGCCGTATCCCACGGTTTTTAGCCCCTCCCCAAGAGCGCGATAACGGTCTCGCCAACCGCCAAAGACATCGAAACTTTCCAATGCAAAACCCGGCGGATCAATGCGGGCATGGCAGGAATTACACGTTGCGTCGGTGCGATGCTTTGCGAGTTGTTCACGAATCGTGGTCGCGCCCCGAATGTCCGGCTCGACGGCAGGGATCGAGGGCGGAGGAGGGGGAACGGGTCTCCCTAAGATGCGCTCCGTAATCCAGGCTCCCCTGAGAACGGGCGAAGTCGTTGTGCCGTTAGAGGTTACTTTTAAGACGCTTGCCTGGGTCAGCAACCCGCCGCGCACGGAATTCGGCGGCAAAGAAACGCGCCGAATGGCGGAGCCTTGTACTCCCGGCAGATCATAAAGCGAAGCCAGCCGCTCATTCACCATCACAAAATCCGACGCCACAAGATGACGCGCCGGTAAGTTTTTGTGCATCAACTCCGCGAAAAACGCTCGGCTCTCCTCAATGGAGGACTCTACCAGATAATCGTCGAGATAGTAATCGGGATAGAGGATTTCGTCGGGCGAGGTATTGCCTGTCTTCCGCAGATCGAGCCAATAGTCCAGAAAGGCATCCACAAACCGATGAGCGCGTGGGTCAGAGAGGAGACGTTCGGCTTGTGCCGACAGTGTCGCGCCCTCGTGCAATTTTCCTTTATCCGCCAGAAGCCGCAGTTCGGCATCCGGCTCCGAGTTCAAGAGAAAATAAGAAAGTCGGGAGGCTAAGGCGTGATCTTGAAGGGGTCCCGCCTTCTCTTCCAGTGTCACAAAAGCGGGTGAGCAAAGAACACCCGTGTAGGCAGTAATCAATGCGTCGGTGAAATTTGCCCCCGCTCCACGTGCCGTGTAGAACAAATCTACAAAGGGTTGAACGTCCTCTTCATGCACCTGAAACCGTATGGCTCGTTTGACAAAGCCGTGAATCAGGCGGATCGCGTCTGCATCCAAATTCTTGTAAACAACCTCTACCCGGTCTTTGCCCACAACTTTAACGGGGAGATCACCGAACATCAGGCTTTGTCCGCGTGTTGGCCAGTTGCGGTAAATTGGACCTTCCACCTCCAACCATCCAAATGCAACACCCGGTTGTCCATCCTTCTGAGCGAGAGGATTGTGCCAGTCGGGAGGACGTGAGCGGAAAAACCGTGCCGCGTCGGGTAGAACGGTTTCTCCCTTGAGCAAGTCTACCTCTACTTCGCCGACAGAGGATTGGGGACCCACATCAATCGTGCTTAGTTTTCGCAACTGTTGCGAGAGTTGAGCATAAAGGCTGACGGATTCCTGAGTGCGCCCCGCAGAAAGTTGCTTGCGGCTGGGGCGCCACCAATGCTTTTCGTTATCGGGAGCCGCCCAAAAAGTGTGCGCCTTGAGACGCAGTTTGTAATGCCCGGAAACAGGGGCGCGGAACTTGTCGAAATGAGGTTGAAGCGGTTCGTAGGCACTTGCCACAACCCCCATTGCTTCCAACTCACGCTTTGCAGGATTGCTCACCCCAACCGTCATGGGACCCGTTTCCATGAGAGCCGGAAGGTCGGCTTCATTACCCAAAATCGGAAAGGTAGCGCGTTCCGGGGAACCATTAAACTCACTAAATTTTGCGGAGCCGACAAAAGAACGTTGCTCTCTGGTATAAAACCGCTGGGTTGTCTTCTCCGGGCGGGAGGACTGTTTCGTCATCGCCTCCCGAAGGGCATAATCGGCGGCAGAGAGGTAGCGACTCATCTGCACATGAGAGACATCAAGCGCACTTCCCACTTTGTTGAAACGGGCGGAAAGACCGTCTTCAGGGAGCATTTCCTTGATTTGTAGCCAGGGAGAATCCAGAAGATCACGCACTGTGTTTTCGTATTCATAGCGATTCATGCGCCGCAGGACAGAGCGACCTTCACGTTTGACCTGCGCGTCACTGACGGCGATCAAAGGTCGTGCGAGAAGAGCGAGAAACACTTTTCGGGAGGCGAGAGAAGGTTGAGGAAAACTTTTCGGAGGCATTTCGCCCGAAGAGACGCGATCATGCACTTTGACCCATAGGTTGAAATTGTCTGAATTAGCGGGGCGAAACGCGGTGCTTGAAAGGTCTAACCCGCCACTCGCGTTCGTTTTAGAATGGCAAGCAAAGCAGTTCTTTTTCATGAAAAGTTGTAGGGGAGAGGGTTTCGCCTGCGCCTGTGCAACGACGGGCGGGTTTCCGTGTCCGAGAAAAGCGGAAAAAAGCAGTAACGCGAAACTTCCGAACGCCAACGACAAAAAGGATCGCCGCCAGAGCAAAGTAAGGAAAGCAGTGATACGGGAGGCTTTCTTTTTGTTTTTCGAGTTCCAGTCCTGGTGCATCCTATCTTTCCTCTCTTGAGTTCTGCGGCAACAGGGATTTCGGCTAATATCCTCTGAAAGAACCCTACTCTCTAATGAGAGCCTTAACGACAAAGGTTTGTTGCACTTAAAAGCTTCTTGTTGCAAAAAAAACTCAGGCGGACAATAGATTCCTGACTGTGCACTTGATTACTTTACCTTCTTTTCAACGCTTTTTAAGAGAAATTTCATTCAGGTTGAAGAGGGTAATTGTAGTCTTGCCCTTGCGATGCACATTCTAATTTGAGAGAAATGCAGGAAATCGCACCTGTTTTGTTGTACCTCTGAGCGATGAACAATTTTTTCCTTGAAATTTCCGGATTGAGCAAATCTTACGGCAAGGTGCAGGCTCTTGCCGAGGTCAGTTTGCGTCTTATCGCCGGGGAAGTTCACGCCCTGATGGGCGAAAACGGGGCAGGGAAATCCACTTTTATTAAATGCCTTTCCGGGGCGGTTTGCCCGGACGCCGGACGCATTTTGGTAGACGGCTCACCACTCTCCCCCGGCAACCTACATGAAGCGGAAAAGGCGGGAATCGTCGCGCTTCATCAGGAGTCGTCGGCATTTCCGCATCTGGACGCGGTAGATAACCTTTTTGTCGGGCGCGAATTGCGACGCTTCGGCATTTTTCAGAATCGTCCGCAAATGCGACAAGAGACAGAGAAGTTGCTGAATCGTCTCGGCGAGAAAATAGACTTGCGCACCCCGTTGGAAGAATTATCGCTGGCGCAGCGTCAAATGATCGGTATTGCCCGTGCCCTCTCCCACAAAAGCCGCCTCTTGATTCTCGATGAGCCGACCGCTTCACTCTCTGAGAGGGAAACCCAAACCCTGTTCCGCATCATTCGCCAATTACAGAGTGAGGGGATCGCTATTCTCTACGTCAGTCACCGAATGGAAGAGGTTTTCGCGCTTTCAAGTCAGGTCACGGTCTTACGAGATGGGCGGCTTGTGGAGACGCGCCCGACCTCTGAATTAACCCGCGACGAACTCACGCGCCTGATGATCGGGCGAGAATTGCTTCAAGAAGCGCAAAGGAAAACGCAACGAGCACCGGGTGAAATCCGCCTCGAAGTCAATGGGCTGACACAAAAAGGGCGTTTCAGGGACATCTCGTTTACGCTCCATGCGGAAGAAATCGTTGGGCTTGCTGGGTTGGTTGGGGCGGGGCGTTCCGAAGTTGCTACCGCCATTTTTGGCATTGAGCGAGCAACTTCGGGAACCGTGAAGGTGAACGGCGTTGCTCTCCCCTCCGGTTCGGTTCACGCGGCGATCAAGTGCGGAATGGCTTTTGTTCCTGAAGACCGACAACGACAGGGGCTTGTCTTGCCGCTCTCGGTGGCGGACAATCTCAACCTGACAAAAGTAGGAGCAATGAGCCGGGGCAAATTTCGATCCGCAAAAAAAGAAAGGGGATTTGCGGAAAAGGCGATGCAGAAACTCAACATCAAGACAGCCTCTTCCCGAAGTCCTGTGAAAACGCTTTCCGGCGGCAATCAGCAAAAAGTATCGCTGGGGAAATGGCTTTCCACCTCACCGAGCATTTTGTTGCTGGATGAGCCGACGCGGGGGGTTGACGTGGGGGCAAAAGCGGAAATTTATCGCACTTTACGGCAGTTCGCGCAGGAAGGAATGGCAACGCTGGTGATCTCTTCGGACCTGCCGGAACTCCTGCTTTTGTGTGACCGCATTCTCGTGATGTGTGAAGGCAAAATCGCCGGGGAACTCTCGCGTGAAAGGGCGACGGAAGAAACAATTCTTGCCCTTGCCCTCCCCTCCCACAAAGAAAATCACAGGGAAAAGGACACGGCAGAACTTACGGGGGTAAGCGATTGACTCTTTCCCCCGAACTCATAGAGCGTAAAAATTGGTCACAGAGATTGCTCCGTGAACGAGAAATCAGTGTTTTCGTGTTGCTGATCTTCACCTTGGTCGTTGTGGGTGCCATTAACCCGGCTTTTCTCGCCGTCGGAAATCTGCGTGATCTACTGATGCAAAGCGTCCCGACGATTATTGTGGCTTGCGGACTGACCCTTGTGATTGTACTGGGCGAGATTGATATTTCCATGGGGAGCATGATGGGCTTACTCGCCACCGTGATGGGACTTCTCACTTCGCCAAGCCGAGTGGGGTTATCCGTAGGCGTGGGTGTCGTCTCAATGCTGGCTTTGGGAGCCGGGTTGGGGTTGCTGAACGGATTGCTGGTGACGGTGGGGCGGATGCCCTCGATTATCGTGACGCTGGCGATGCTGACGATCTTTCAGGGTGTAAATCTCACGCTGATGAACGGGCAATGGATCACCGATCTACCGCCCGGACTGAGATTTTTCGGCATCGGAACCTTTCTCGGTATTCCGATTAGTTTGTGGACTGCCCTTGTGGTCGTGATCCTCTCGGTTTTGCTGGCACGGGAAACGCCTTTAGGTCGCCGGATTTATGCGGCGGGGAGCAACCCGGATGCGGCGCGACTTGCCGGAATTTCCGCAAACCGCCTGAAGATTTTTGCGTTTACGTTAACCGGATTTCTGACGGCAGTGGCAACGCTAGTTAGTGTGCCTCGCCTTTCGGTGATCGAGTCGGGGATTGGAAGTGGCTTTGAGTTGTTGGTGGTCACTTGCGTGGTTGTGGGCGGAACCCGAATTAGCGGCGGACGAGGGGCAATTATTGGCTCTGTTCTGGCGGCTCTTCTGTTGGGGCTGGTCAGACCGATGCTGATCTTTTTGCATCTCGGCGTTTCCGCAACCTACTGGGAAAAAGCGGTTCAGGGAGTCTTTATTCTGGCGGCGGTGCTTGCTGATCAACTCTCTCGCCGATCTCAGGGAAAGGCGGAAAGTGCATGATGGACACCGAAGTCTCAGAGGGTCTAAAGCCTGGTCGAAACGCTGCTTCCACAAGCAAGCAAATTTTGCAGATTTTGCTCTCCGGGCGGCAGGGCATTGTTTTGCTCTTGCTTCTGGCGGGGTTGTGGATTGTGGCGGCACGGCTCAGCCCGAATTTTCTTACCTCGCGCACACAATGGGAGTTATCCACACACCTATGGGAAATGGCTTTGCTGACCCTGCCCATGACGCTGATCATTCTCACGGCGGGAATTGATCTTTCCGTTGGCTCGACAATGGCACTCTGTACTGTGGTTTTCGGGCTTGCGTCCAACGCCGAAATGCCGCTCATTCTTTCCGTTTTGCTGACGTTGGGAGTAGGAGCAATAGCGGGAGCAATAAACGGCGTCTTCATTTCCCGTGCAAAGGCGCATCCGCTGATTATCACGCTGGCAACTCTGGCAGCGTATCGGGGCATCGCCGAGGGAATCAGTCTCGGCAAGCCTTTTTCGCATTTCCCGGCAGGGTTTTCGTCTTTTGGACAGGGAAGCGTAATCGGAATTCCGATCCCCGGCTTAATTTTTGCGGCGGCATTGGTTTTCGTTGCGGTCTTTGTGCGCCTGACACCCCTCGGCTTGTCCCTTTCCGCGATTGGCTATAACGAGACGGCGGCACGCTATTCCGGGCTTGCAGTGTCACGCATCAAGATGGCACTCTACACAAGCTCGGGCTTGACGGCGGCACTTGCCGCCTTGCTCTTCGTAGCACGGCGCAACACCGCAAAAGCCGATCTCGGCACGGGCATGGAACTCGATGTGATCACGGCAGTCGTTCTCGGTGGAACCAGTATTTTCGGGGGACGCGGAAGTTTGTGGGGAACTGTTTTAGGCGTTTTGCTGATCCATGAAATGCGTGAGTTCGTGAGTTGGCAATTCAGCCGTGACGAACTGAATTTGATTGTGACGGGGGTTCTGCTTTTGCTTTCCGTTCTGGCGGATACCCTTCTATCCCCGAAAAAAGTCGAGTGAAATAGAGGTAGAAGCGATACGCATCCCATTTTGTTAGAGGCACAGAGGAAAGCTCCCACCCTGATCTTAATTCACTCACCCTCCCCCAAAATCCGGGAGAGGGTAGCCAATACAAATACCCTCTTCTTCTCTCTCTATGCCTCTGTGTCCTCTAACGAAGTGGGTGGTTAATTTCTCTCCCTGAGCAGAGACATTTTTACCACATT
>JACMPS010000558.1 GCA_014377395.1 Chthonomonadaceae bacterium | reverse complement strand
GCGGTGCAAAACCTGAATTTGATGTGTGGCTTCGAGGAAACAGCAGGATTGCTGGAAGTCGGAGGGGTATTTCCGTAAATGGAAGCGATCATTTTACGTCCCTATTGTTTTCGCGATTATGTCGGTGTCGCCGAAATCTGGGCGGAGACCGGGCAAAATCCGTTTACGCCACAAGAGATTGAGCGTCTTCTGAAAAGCGAAGGCGGCGCATTCATTGCAGAAGACCCGAAAACAGAGGCAATTGTCGGCACGGCACTCTGGAGCCATAACGGACGTATGGCGTTTCTCTGGAGGGTAGCAGTCACGCAGGACTACCGCAAAAAAGGGATTGCCGCGCAACTGATTGGGCGCATCGAAAAAGAGACGGCGGAAGCGGGGTTTGTCAAACTCGGCTTAATTACAAACGCGACCAACAAACCCGCTCGAAATTTGTATGCCAAACTTGGCTATCGTATTGATGAAGGCGATGAATACTGGTTTAGAAACTTGACGACTGAGGGGGATTGTGGATGCTAACCGTCTGGAAAGAACAACCGAATCTCGGCATTACTTACCCCGAAGGCTTTGTGGCGGCGGGAGTGCGTTGCGGGCTGAAATCGCTCGGCAATGACCTGATGCTACTCGTCTCCGATAGTGAGGCGAGTGTCGGGGGTGTTTTCACTACAAACCGGGTGCAGGCTTCCTGTGTGCAGTATTCCCGGCGGGTCGCCCGCAACGGAGCGGCACGCGCCATTATTGTCAACGCGGGGAATGCAAACGCCTGCAATGGTGAAAAGGGAGAAGAGGACAATCGCACCCTCGCAGAATGGGTCAGCCGACACCTCAATGTTGCTCCTGATTTTGTTCTCACGGCTTCGACGGGAATTATCGGGCATTTGCTTCCGATGGACAAACTGCAATCAGGGATCGAAAACGCGGTTCGATCCTTAGAAGAAGGAAGCGAAACCGACATGGCGGCGGCGGAAGCGATTATGACCACCGACACGCGCCCGAAATATGCGGCGGTGGAGGTGGACTCCGACAACTGGGTGGCTCCCATTCGCTTTGGCGGAATGTGCAAAGGCTCCGGCATGATCGCCCCCAACATGGCGACGATGCTCTGCTTTCTAACCACTGATGTACGAATGTCCTCTGAACTGTTACAGGAGGCAATTACCCGTGCGATTGCGGTTTCTTTTAACTCGGTGACAGTGGACGGCGACACCTCCACAAACGATATGTGCCTTGCGCTTGCCTCCGGGATGGGGCAGGGGGAAATCACGCGGCAGGGGGCGGGTTTCGAGGATTTTGTGGAAGCCCTCTCGAAATTTTGTATCGGACTCGCAAAGGAAATCGCTCGTGACGGAGAGGGAGCCACCAAACTCGTCACCGTCGAAGTCATTGGGGCGGCACTGTACGAACACGCGCACAAAATCGCTAAGACAATCGCCGAGTCACCGCTCGTGAAAACCGCAATCTTTGGCAATGACCCGAACTGGGGACGTCTCCTTATGGCAACGGGTCGGGCGGGGGTTCCGATTGATCCTGCCGTACTCGACGTGCAAATCGGCGACATCACGGTTTGCTCACAGGGGCGGAGCATTGAGTTTGATCGGGACGCGGCACACGCCTACCTTGCCGACAATACCGAGGTCACGCTCACCGTCAACCTCAACATGGGCGACGAACTCGCCACCGTCTACACCTGCGATTACTCCTACGACTACATCAAAATCAACGCGGAATACCATACGTAGGGGTAGGAATTAGGTGATAGGGATTAGATGAAGAGGGGTTGGTTTTATTGGAAGAGTTTCAGCAAAAAGAGTGGAGCGAACTCACAAAGCATGCAATGGAGCGATTACGCAAAGGAAACACGCCTGATCTTGCGAGAGTGAGGCAATGCTTCCAAATTTTAGTTATGCCTTCGTTCGAGGATCACGTGAGTTGGGAAGTTTGTCATGACGACAAGGCAGAGGCTTATTTTGCCGTTTGTAGCATCTGGCGGGTGGGAACTGATGTCGCCAAACTGGAAACGCCTATCGTTCGGCTCCGGCATCCCCGTCCGCTTTTTCCGACGATTGAGGTGGAACAGTTTCCTCTCCAAAGCGAGTGGGCAGAAATAGCAATTGCATCGCTGAAAAGTCTTTCGATCTCAGCAATGCCGGATTCAAAGATTATCGGTTTGGACGGCACATTTTACGAACTTGCGTTCGATGCGGGATTCTTTTCCGCTCGTTACCGCTGGTGGTCAGTACCGCCCTTCAGGTGGCGTCCCTTAGATGACTGGTTTCAAGAAACGCTGTCAAGCCTGGAAAAACTAAAATGAGCATGGCAGACGAGCGTAACAGAGCAATGGCAACGGCAAAAACCGATTTTGCGCTGGCGTTGCGGCTTGCGGAAAACATTTCGGATGCGTGGTATCGCTGTAAATCGCTGGCGGCAGTCGCCCGGTTTGCTCCTGAAAGTGAAGTGGTGCGTATTGCTGATAAAGCTTTGTCCTCCGCGAAACTTGCCGGGGACGCTTACAGGAGAGTAGCGGTCTCTGCATGGGTTGTTTGCGCTCTGGCAGAACGTGGGAAAGTAGATCAGGCGCAAAAAGTCGTTCGGTCATTGATGGAAGAGTCAAAGCAAATTGAACACCCCATAAGCAAGGGAGACGCGCTATTGCTGGTATGGCAAGCCGCAGGGAGACTATCCCAGTCCGTTAAGCAACCTTTGTTGGATGCACTTCTGGCTTCCTGTCTGGTTGCGAACGGTTGGAAGTCCGGAAGAACCATGCGTGAAGTTGCTCTCATAGTCGCTACTGAAGATCCACTTCAAGCACAACGCATTATCGACTCAATGCGTGAAGGCATCTACAGAAGACAGGCGCAGAGAAAATTCGATGCAGGGCAATTCGAAACGGTACGTATCTTTTTCGATCAATCCTAATTCCTACCAGTTTTTGAGCGTGTCGAAAAACTCTGCTTTTGTCCGCAGGACTACCGGCGTAGCCGCAAGCGGCGAATTTATTCCGCCGGATTTTGATATCAACATACTTTTAAAGGTAAAGGACCACTACCATGCTCTCACCCAACCAACACGCCGCAGTTCTCATTGAAGCACTGCCTTACCTCAAACAATTTTACGGCAAGATCATTGTTGTCAAGTATGGCGGCAACGCCATGATTGATGACGAGTTGAAGACTCCGACTTTCAATCACGGGTAAAACCCTCTTGTTCATGAGCTTCGGCAAGAAAAGCACTCCTTTTCGCTACTGGCGTACTCCGAAACCCGAAAACTAGCACAACCCGTTTATAGGGATTAGACTCCGAAGGGCAAAGGCGCGGATGCCGATAGATAAGGAATACGTACAATGGTGAGTAGATGAGTGAAATAAATTCATCGGCAAGAGTCTTTAGAACGGCACCAACCGATTTTGTGCTGGCATTATCACTTGCCCAAAACCTTGCGGTTGCGTGGGATCGTACAACATCGCTGGCGGCAGTCGCTCGCTACGCGCCGGAAGCAGAAGTTATCCTGGTTGCTGAAAAGGCTCTGAAAACAGCGCAGCTGACGGGGGATATGTTTAAGCAGGTGGCGGCATCGGCATGGGTAGTTCGCGCTCTCGTAGAACGGGCACGGGTGAAAGAAGCCGAACAGATAGCCCTGTCTTTATTGAAGCAGGCGGAACAAATCGAGCATCCCGTGAGCAAAACGGGGGCATTGACGATTCTCTGGGGAGCAACGTGGATTATGCCCACTCCTCTCCGTCAAAGGGTTCTGAATTCGTTGCTTGCCGCCTGTCTTGTTGCGAACAGTTGGCGGTCAGGACGAACGATGCGCTATGTAGCTCTTGTCGTTGCGAACGAAGACCGACCACAAGCACAACGCATTATCGACTCGATGCGTGACAACCGATACAAACGCGGGGCGCAACAAAAACTCGACGCCGGACAAACGGAAAAATTGGGCAAATTCTTCTGACCATAATAGAAAGTTTCGATATTGGCAACTGACCAACAACCACTACTCACTATGCTAAGCCCAAACCAACACGCCGCAGTTCTCATTGAAGCACTGCCTTATCTCAAACAATTTTATGGCAAGACCATTGTCGTCAAGTATGGCGGCAACGCTATGATTGATGAGGAACTGAAAACGCAGGTGATGCAGGACATCGCGCTCTTGCACTACGTAGGAATTCGCACGATTCTGGTGCATGGGGGCGGACCCGAAATCAATGCCATGCTCGGACAAATGGGGATCGAGTCGCACTTTATTGGAGGCTTGCGAGTGACTGACGCAGCAACGATGGAGATTGTCGAGATGGTGCTTGCCGGAAAAACGAATAAGGGCATCGTTTCTCTGCTCAACAAGCAGGGCGCGAAAGCGGTGGGCTTGAGCGGCAAAGATGCAAATCTTCTCATTGCTTATAAAATGGAATCGCCGGAAGGTGATCTTGGCTTTGTCGGCGAGATCGCACAGGTCAATACGGATTTGCTGAATTTACTGGTGGAGCAGGGGTACATTCCTGTGGTTTCGAGCGTGGCGATTGGACCTGACGGAGAGAGTTATAACGTAAATGCCGACCATGCAGCAGGGCATATTGCGGCGGCGGTGGGAGCCTCGAAACTGGTGATGTTGACGGACGTGGAGGGGCTTTACGCAAATTACCCGGATAAATCTTCCCTCATTTCGGTCATGGATGTGGCACAAGCCGAAGCGATGATCGAGAGCGGAGCGGCGGAGCGCGGCATGATCCCTAAATTGGAGGCGTGTATCGCGGCAGTCGAAGGAGGCGTGCCTCGCGCT
>JACMPS010000557.1 GCA_014377395.1 Chthonomonadaceae bacterium | reverse complement strand
TTGTGTTCCTTTTCCGCCTTTTGCACCTCTCTTAACGTTGCCAGACACGCTTCCGCCGCCTTTTTCACGATCTCGTCTTTTTCGTGTCTGAACATTCGGGTGATCATCGGAATTGCCGCCGTGTCCTCGATCCGAGAAAGGGTTTCCAGAACGACCACATCGAGTTTTGGGTGAGAAAGCAAAACTTGCCCTCGCAAAGTCATGCGTTCACTTGAGGGCAGGGCTTGAGCCATTTCTTTGGTGAGAAGGGGCAGGTTTCGCTCCAACGACTTTTTCAGTGCGAGTTCGGCACTGCCATAGGAATTGGGAAACAATTTCAGCGCGTACACTGCAAACCGTGCGTCTTGATACCGAGGCAGTTGCAAATAGAGTTGATGATGCAGATAGAGCAAATTCGCCCTGCGGGTGAAACGAAAGATCAAGCACAATCCGACCAGTAAAGAGGGAAGTACCGCTTTTTCGCTCTGGCTGGCACTCAGAAACATAATGATTAGAAAGACAAAAGAGACGATGAAAACTGCGCTGTAAAGGTTGCACACGGTTCTCTTCAGAACGGCTCCCGGAGCAGGACGTCTCTCACAAATAGTGGCAATAATCTCAATTGCTCTCTCGTCAGGCAAGTCGCGAATGTAGTCATACGCAGACTGTCGCTTTTTGCGCGAGAGGCTGTCGAGTTGCTTCACCAGGGTATCAATTTCGGAAGTCGGCATAGAGAGTGGGCTTTCTGGAGACTGGAAAGATAATCTCATTGACGGGAGAGAGGGCTGGTTTAATCCGTATCTCAACACTCAATACTTTACCCTCTGTGCAGGATAAATTCCTGTTTTGCCTGATGCGATTTTGCTCAACACACAAACGGAGAGCAAAAGAACCCCGGCACTTACGCCAAACAATTCCATGCCGAGCAGAAAACAGGTGAGAGGAGTTTTTGACGCTCCTGCGAAGACGGCGACAAATCCGAGTGCCGCAAACAGGGGCGTCGGCAGATGAGCGAGGTGAGCGAAGGTATATCCCATTGTGGCACCAATGCAGAAAAGAGGCGTGACCTCCCCTCCCCGAAAGCCTGTGCCAAGCGTGACCGAGGTGAAGAGAAGTTTCAGGGCAAATGCAAGCGGCAACACACCGCCGGGGGTAAAACTTTTTTCGATCAGTCCCAGACTGAGACCGAGATAGTCGCGAGTGTGGAGCGTGTAAACCAGCCCAATGACAACGAGACCGCCCCCCACCGGGTGAAGCCACGATGGAGACACTCTTTTTTGCAGGGTGTCTCGAATAAAGTGCGTCAACACAATAAAAACCTTCACAATCAAACCGGACAAAAGCCCAAAGATTACCAGTCCAGTCAGCAGGTTTGCGGAGAGTGAGGGCATCGAAATGATCGGGTAGGCATGATGAATCACGCCCAGTTCTCTGCAAATTCGATCTCCCACAATCGAAGCCATAAGGCAGGGGACAACAGCCTCGACTTTGAGACGCCCGACTTCCAGCACCTCCATACCGAAAACGGCTCCTGCTAGCGGCGTCCCAAATACTGCCCCGAAACCGCCACTGACCCCCGCCATGAGAAGCCACTTTCGTTCTGATACTGTGACGCGCAGAAGTTTGCCCCAACCCTCTGAGATCGCGCCGCCCATTTGCACCGCCGTTCCCTCACGCCCTGCCGAACCCCCGCAAACATGAGTCAGTAGCGTACAGATCAGCACCAAAGGAGCCATGCGAAACGGAATCGGATCGCCTTCCGCCTCGTGAATTCGCTCTAAAATAAGGTTGTTGCCTGCTTCCGTTCCCTTGCCGTAACGTCTATAGAGTTCGAGGCAAATAATTCCTGCAAGCGGTAACAAAAACAACAAAGCAGGGTAATGATTGCGCGTCCTTGTTGAGAAGTCGAGCAGGTGCAAAAAGAGCGCGGACGCGCATCCCGTTGCGATTCCTACAACGGAACCGTAGAGGACTTGCCTCAGAAACAGGTATAACTGTGGGGGGGATTTCAAATAGGATTTTCCTGGGGGCTGTTTTCAATGTATTGCGGCGGAACGGTATTGACTCCCCCTATGCAAAGAGAGGGGTGGGGTGGGATTCATTCTTTGATTTTTGGAGACGGTGGCGAATGTCAACCCTCTCCTAACTTCCCCCTAAACGCAGGGGAGAGACCGGATTGACACGATTACTCTCCTGAACGTAGGGGAAAGAAAAAGATCGATACGCTCTTACACACAAAAATAACCACATTTTGCTTTCTCACGCCGAAGTGATCCAGTCTATTTTACCAGAATTCAGGTATTTCGTCGGGGTTTCTCACCCCGATTTAAGCCGATAACTGTGCACACACGGAGGTTTCTCTTTAATTATGCCAAATGCTAAACACGCTTTTCACGTTGTTCCCGATCTCCCGGAGCCGATTTCCAAACTTCACGACATCGCTCATAACCTGAGATGGGCATGGGATCACGAATCAATCGAACTTTTTCGCCGACTTGACCGCAATTTATGGGAAAAAACAAGCCACAATCCCGTCAAAATGCTCGGCACCATTTCTCAGACTCGCCTGAAAGATGCCGCGCAAGACGAGGCGTTTCTCGCTCAACTGGAGCGTGTCGCCCGCTCGAATTACGCTTACCTCAACTCGACAACCACCTGGTTTAAGCGCACTCACCCGGAACTGTTGACGATAGGCTTTAATATCGCTTACTTCTCGATGGAATTTGGGATCACCGAGTGTCTTCCCGTTTATTCCGGCGGTCTCGGCGTTCTCGCCGGGGATCACATGAAGTCTTCCAGCGATCTGGATTTACCGCTTGCAGGGGTTGGACTTTTGTATCAGCAAGGCTATTTCCGACAATACCTCAACGCGGAAGGGTGGCAACAACAACGCTACCCCGAAAATGATTTTTACAATATGCCGATAGAAGCAGTTCGGGACAAAGACGGCAAACCGCTCACGGTTTGTGTGGATTTGCCGGGACGCGGCATCACGATTAAGGTTTGGAAGGCGCAGGTCGGGCGAGTGCCGCTTTATTTGCTCGACACGAACATTCCTGAAAACTCTCCTGAAGACCAGAACATCACCGATCAACTTTACGGCGGCGGCGAGGAAATGCGGCTTCATCAGGAACTCGTTCTCGGTATCGGAGGGCTACGCGCTCTCACGGCGATGGGCATCAAGCCCTCGATTTGTCACATGAACGAGGGACACGCCGCATTTATGGCTTTGGAGCGAATCCGGATGATCATGGCGGAAAAGGGCGTGGACTTCAAGACCGCGCAGGAAGCCGCTTCCGCCGGAAACCTGTTCACAACGCACACCCCGGTTCCCGCCGGATTCGATATGTTTACGCCCGATTTATTGCGCCGCTATTTCGAGGGATATATTATGCCGCTCGGAATCAGTTTCGATGAGTTTATGGCACTGGGGCAGGTGTTTCCCGATCCCAAAGATAAATTCAATATGGCGATTCTTGCCTTGAAAAACGCGCATCAATGCAATGGCGTCTCCGCTCTGCACGGCGATGTCACCCGCAACATGGTGCAGTCGCTTTACAGTGGCTTTGAGACGCACGAGGTGCCTGTGGGACACGTCACCAACGGGATTCACACGCGCTCGTTTATCTCCGGGGAAATGGCGGATTTACTCGATCATTATCTCGGTGGAAAATGGTATCAGGATACGTCAGACAAATCGGTGTGGGCGAAAGTGGACGATATTCCCGACGAAGAACTGTGGCGCGTCAAAGAATATCGGCGTGAAAAATTGGTGCAGTTCGCCCGCAAACGACTTCGCACTCAGTATGAACAGCGCGGCATGGGTGACAACGAAATCCGCAACGTCTCTGAGGCACTGAACCCAAATATCCTGACGATTGGCTTTGCTCGCCGATTTGCAACCTACAAACGCGCCGCGATGATTCTTTCCGACCCGGAACGATTGCTCCGAATTCTGAATGACCCGAACCGTCCCGTGCAAATTTTGATGTCCGGCAAGGCGCACCCGAAAGACGACGGCGGTAAGCAACTCATTCAACAGATCGTGGAGTTTGCTCGTCGTCCCGAAGCAAGAAACCGAATTTTATTCATTGAAGATTATGACATGGCGGTTGCCAGACATCTTGTGCAGGGCGTGGACGTGTGGCTCAACAACCCGCGTCGCCCGATGGAGGCATCCGGCACGTCCGGCATGAAGGTGCTGGCAAACGGCGGTCTTAACTGCTCCATTCCCGACGGCTGGTGGGCGGAGGGCTATGCGCTCGGTGAGGATTTGGGCTGGTCTATCGGCAAGGGGGAAGAGTACAACGATCCCGATCATCAGGATCATGTCGAGGCAACGGCACTCTATGAGATTCTAGAACGCGATATCGTTCCTCTTTTTTATGATCGCAACGCAGAGGGAACGCCCCGCGCCTGGATCGCCCGCATGAAAAACTCAATGCGAATTTTATGTCCGGTTTACAACACGCATCGCATGGTGTCCGAGTACGCGACAACCTACTATGTCACGGCGGGAAAACGCTATCATCATCTCATCGAAAGCGATCTTGCTCCCGCACATTCTCTTGTCGAATGGAAGCGCAAAGTGCAGGACAACTGGAGTCAGGTGCGCGTGGAAAAAGTGGAAACGCCGACACTTAGTGCTGATGCTTCGGTGAAGGTGGGAACACCGCTCAAGATTATGGCGACGGTTCACCTGGGCGGGATCGCTCCCGGTGACGTGGTGGTACAGGCGCATCACGGCTTGCTCGATGTCAATCATCACATTGTCGGCGGCGACACCGATACTCTCGAATGGACGCATGAGGAAAACGGGTCTCACCGCTACGAGGGAGTGATTCCGTGCCAGATCAGTGGGCAACAGGGGATCAGTGTTCGAGTGCTACCGACTCACCCCGACGCTATGCTTCCAATGGAACTTCCGCTTGTCGCGTGGGAATAGAAATGCTATTGAGCATCGAGTAGTAAGTGTTCGGGTTCTTTCAACATTTCGTTGAAAGAACCCGAATTGATTCAGGGTAAGGAAATCGTATAGCGAACGATTGAATCTGCCGGGTTAAAGCGATCATACAGACGTTTTTCGTTTCCGTGTGCCGATAGATGCGCCATTGTCCCTCTTTTGCTGTCGCTTTCGGGCGAACGCCAGCACCTTTATGACGAGACAACATTCTCCGTCGAAACCAGAAAATCGCAAGCGTGCAGGTCAAGAAAAGAGGCTTCGTCCGGGCGAATACGTGCCATATACTCCGAGTCGAAAAAGCATCTTGCAAGAGAGGCAACATCGTCAAACCAGAGTTCCGTGATACCGTCATACTTTATAGGAGGCATCCCCGGAAGTTCAGCATCAATCCGGTGTTGCTGAATGTAGCGGCGTACCGTTTCCTTCACCACCGGAACTGATAGAAACAGATCGGCATGAACGGATTTGTGATGCTCAACAAACTGCTCATGCGTCAGCGCAGGATTGCGAGTAAGCAAATAGGCGGCACGCATCGCCGCCATTTCACGCGGGGTATACGTGAACAAAATACCGACCTTTGCCGCGTCCTCTTTCAGTCGTTCGATCAGGGCTTGCCGCACTCGACGATGCTGATCTACAGAGTCTTGATCCTCGAAACCGTCCGGGGGATAAGAAGACCCGAATAATGACCGTCAGGCGCGGCATCCAACTCCACTCGCGACCCGGCAAAAGTCTGCGCCAACACCTCCCTCACTCTTTGTTCCATTTTGGTTGTTTTT
>JACMPS010000556.1 GCA_014377395.1 Chthonomonadaceae bacterium | reverse complement strand
TGAGTCCGGCGCGTTCGAGGGCAATTTCAATCAGTTTGGCATTGTGTGCCACCCGCTGAATCGCTTTGTCGGCTAACACATCTGAAAACAGACTGAGCGTAATTGCGTCGGGATCAATAATTGCGTCTTTTTCTTCTCCGAAAAGCCCGCCGAGCTCATTGTCGGAGCGAACCCCTTCTTTCTCCGCTTTCTCAAAATTCTGTGTCCTTTGCGGGGTGACGTGCAAGGGAAGGGGGGCGTAGTACGCTTTTTCCTTGTTCGCCGCAAACCCGATGCCGCGAATGACGGAGCGCAGGGGCGCAGGGCTGTCGGTATCCAGCACAATCCCCATGACTCCTGCCGCTTTTACTTCTTCGAGGGCTTTCAGCACTTCGTCTTTCGTGTCGAGTGCAATCAATCTCACCGCAAACGCATTTTCGGGCGTCCCGGCTTCAAGGTCAGGAACAAGTGCGTCTCCCTCACGTGGTTCACGGGGAATGTAGCGCAACAGGCTTTTGAATTCCAGATCGGTGAATGCTTCGCGCAATCGGTTCCAGATTTCGGGCGTAGGGAAGTAGGGGCGAATCTCATCCTCGAAGGGGGCGTCACAGACAATCGTGGCAAGGTCACGAGAAAAAATCGCCTGTTCACGGTGCGTTTCCAGAAGGGCTTTGATACGGGGAGGCGTCACCTCTTCAAGATGCTCCAAAATGCCGTCCACCGTTCCGAATTTCTGCAAAAGGGCGGTTGCGGTTTTGTCGCCGATACCGGGAACACCGGGAATATTGTCGCTGGCATCACCGACTAAGCCCTTCCAGTCGGGAATACGTTCAGGCGGAACTCCGTAGCGTTCGATGACAACCTCCCGGTCGTATCGCTTGACTTCGGTAACGCCTTTCTGGGTGATTTGCACCGTCACGCCCTCTTCGACGAGTTGGAGTTGGTCGCTGTCTCCGGTAATGATTTCGACGGTGTAGCCTTCCGCTTTGCCGCGTCGCGCCAGGGTTCCAATCAGGTCATCGGCCTCATAGCCACCGAGTTCCGCCGACTGCACCCCGAACGCCGCCACAAGATCACGGGCGGGAAACATCTGCGCTTTGAGATCGTCGGCGGTGTCGGGGCGGTGCGCTTTGTACTCGGCAAAGGCCTGCTTTCGATGGGTGCGCTGGTGGGCGTCCCAGCAAACGATAATCGCATCGGGGCTTTCATTTCGGATCAGCGTAAAGAGCATATTGGACAGCCCGTAAAGAGCACCTGTCGGTCTGCCGTCACTTGTAGAGAGGGCGCGAGACGAAAAAAAGGCACGAAACAGCAGGCTGTAAGCGTCAATGAGAACGAGTTTGTGAGTGTCGGACATGGTGGGGGCGTCTCCAGAAAATAGCGTTGATTCCTGTAGACAGTATACCACTTCAAGAGGGTGTTACTTTATTATAATTATACGCTGAGGTGCCGTCCCACAAGGTCTTTCCGCCTTTCTAAACAGGCAGGATAGAGCAAGTCTGCTCCGTGATCAAGGGTGGGTCAAAACACAAGCAAAGAGGAATGATGACGATCCGGTTAAAAATTTTCCGCTGCGAGGAAATAGTCTTGATTGCCTCTTTTATTTCTCCAGCCAGGGAAATGCGTCTGGGTCTGCAATGGCACGTTCCGAAAGCGTAAGGGGGTCGTGCGAAAGAATCTGTGGCAGAAATGGGAAATCCTCCGGTGTCACTCTGAGTTTCGCCAGAGGCTTCACCGGAATCGGACTTGCCCATTGCGCGATCTCGATTTCGTTTCCTTGGTAATGTTGATGGGGTTGCTGAGTAAATGAGTCGCCTGGTAGCAGGTAAATCGTGCCTTCGCGCCAGGGAGTGTGCGCGAAAGCGTCCTCATTGATCGAAAAAAAGTAGTAGGATTCACTTTTCCCTGTCCTTTCGACAACCTGAAAACAAGCATTGATGAGTGACGTAACGGAGTTGTCCCTGTTCACAATCGCAAAGTACATCGCCCAGATGCCGTCAGAGGAGGCGTAAACGGCGCATCGGTCTCCAAACTCCGTTACATCGTTGGCTTTGCGTGGCTCAAACTCGGTGATGTCCGCCCTTCCCGATCCGTGCAACACAAAATGATGGCGATTGCAAAGATAGCACAGAAATTGCCATTTAGGGGCGGCAAGGCTGTAATGGATCGCTGCTCCTTCTCCCTGCGCCCGTGTTTCCTCATAGAGTTGGTCGAAAAGGACAAGAGTAGCCTCATCTTCATTGACGGGAGGTTGCGGTAGAAAATAAGCGGGTAGTTGTGTCATAAGCTTTCCTTTTTGTTCGCTACAAACTCTCTCCTTTGGCTCCCATTTCCAATCAGAGAAGCGGGAATAAGATAGGAGTGAAGGTGTCGCTTCACCACCACAAAGCCCAGTGAATGATTGATCGCACACATTCCTCGATTGACGACCACACCGAAATTTTTCAAGCCCTGTGCTAGAGATTGAAACCGAGCCATATCAGTGTTATTGAGATTGAGGCGCAGGGTCAGCATGACGTGTTTACGAAGAATCGTTTCGGTCATTGTCTTCCTTCGGGCTATCAACTGTTCACGCACCCTGTAAAAGCGAATTCTATGTTCTTGGCGAGGGACATAGAATTCTTAGGTGATGGATATTGGTTTCTGTAGACAGTATACCACTTCAAGGAGGGGTACTGCCCTTATTGCCTACAGAGATGCCGTTGCTTAATGTCGTTTTGCTTTTCCAAACAGGGTATGATGGAACAATTCATCGCCGTTAAGACGGGTCAGTCAGAGCACGGCATGAAGCAAAAAGAGCATGATGACAGCTCGATTAAAAGTTTTCTATCGTGAGGAAATGGTAGCGGTTTTTAAGACGGACAGTCCAAGTCCGCGCAAGCCCGCACTCGTCGTTCAAGATTGGCAAGCAGCCGGACTTCCCTTTGAGAGTGTGTCTTTTGCGCCTGTTTCTCAGGAGGATTACCTACTTGCCCATGACCCGGTTTTCGTGGAAAGAATTTTTTCGAGAAAACTACAAAATGGGTTTTTCAACCGCGAGGAGCAGGTCATCAAGTCTCTTTCCTACACGACGGGCGCGATACTGGCTTCCGCAACTGATGTGATT
>JACMPS010000555.1 GCA_014377395.1 Chthonomonadaceae bacterium | reverse complement strand
TCTCAGTCCACGCAGGTGGACTTCGCGCTTTTGTAGCCGGGGAATTCATTCCCCGGCGTCCCTTTATTCCTCCCCCTTATGCAAGGGGAGATCAGAGGGAGTTAGTGCCTTTGCCGCAGGAATAAGCTCCGCGTTGATGGCTTTTGCATCTGCTCCCCTCTCCCTAATGAGCCTAAGCGAGTGGAAGGGAGAGGGGCTGGGGGTGAGGGCATTTGAGTAGGGGCTTTCCACCCCCTTCTCAACACTCAATACTTTCCCCTACTCATACCGCAACGCATCAATCGGGTGCAACTGCGCCGCCTTCGATGCCGGATAAATTCCGAAGAAAAGACCCACGCCACCGGAAACCACCAACGCCGCCACAATCGCCGTCTGATCGATAATCGTGTTCCAACCCGCCAGATCGGACAGAACTTTTGCGCCCCCAATCCCGACGAAAATTCCGACAACCCCACCGAGAAGCGAAATAATCGCCGCTTCAATGATAAACTGAAACAGAATATCTCTCGGTGTCGCACCAATCGCCTTACGAATCCCGATTTCGCGGGTGCGCTCCGTCACCGAAACCAGCATGATATTCATGATCCCGATTCCGCCAACTAACAGCGACATAATCGCGACAATCGAAAGCAGAGAGGTCATCGTGTCCGTGACGGCACGTTGCGACTGCATCAGTTCCGTTTGAGAGCGAATATCGAAATCGTCATTCTCTGGGAAAGGCGGTTGCAGGTGATGCTTGTTCCGCAAATAAGCCGAAATCTGCTCCTGTGCAAGTAACATCATCCGCTCATCCGCACACCGAATACTCACGAAATCCACGTTCTGACGGTTCAGGACGCGGCGCATCGCCGTCGTAATCGGGATAATCACGGAATCGTCCTGATCCTGCCCCCACGAAGTAGAGCCTTTCGGAGCCATCATGCCGATGACCGTGAAGTTGATACGATTGATTGAAATTGTTTGCCCGGTCAGGTCAGCGTCGGGACCGCCTGTCAATTTCTCCGCCAGAGACTTTCCGACAATGCAAACTTTCAGGCTTCCGTCCTGCTCATACTCCGTGAAAAAGCGTCCGCTCGAAGTGTCAGTGTTCGTCACAAAAGGATAGTCAATCGTCGAGCCAGTCAATTGCGTGTTGGCGTCCACACCCCGGTATCGCACCTGTGGATTTCCGCGTACTTGAGGAGCCACCGCCACAATCGTTTTCGGAAAATTCGTAGCAAATGCTTTTGCATCTTCAAGACGCAGACGGTTAGGAGCCGAAGCCGCCGATCTTGCGCTTGCATCGCCTGACGCCATCGCTTTCGTGATCGCGGCAGTGATGCGAATTCGCGAGTTTCCGTTACGCACGGTTAGCAAGTTGGTTCCAAGTGAGTTGACGGCATCGGTCACGCGCTTGGTTGCTCCCTTGCCAATCGCCACGACGAGAATGACGACGCCTACCCCGATAATGATACCGAGCATCGTCAGCGCGGTTCTGAGTTTGTTGTTCACCAGACCGCGCAAAGCAATTTTAAGGGATTGAATTAAGTTCATAAGAGTATTGAGTGTTAAGTATTGGGTGTTGAGTGTCAAGAGTTTTCTTGCGCTTTCGCACCCAATACTCATTCCTTGATTAAGTCACGAAACGCACAAAAGAGGTAGCGTGTGGATTGGCTTTCTTCCCCTTACGTCGGGGATCGTGAAAGCACATCACTCCTAACCTCCCCCTTGTGCAAGGGGGAGGTTAGGAGGGGGTTGTAATTCGCTATACTTGCTAACTCCAACTCTTTCCTTGTATAAGGGGAGAAATTCAATGCGCTTCATTTTCCTGATTTGCGTAACGGGGGTGACTAAGTATTTCCCTTGAGCAACACGACTTCGCGTTCCATCATCGCGAGGACATCCTTTGCAAACAGGCGACCCTCGACAGGTTCGTCGTGAACGACTCGCCCATCCTTGATAATGACTTGCCGCTTGCAGTGCTTTCCGATTTCAGGCTCATGAGTCACCATGACAATGCTCACGCCCTCCTCATTCAGTTCTTGAAAAATGCCCATGATCTCTTCACTCTGCACCGAGGCGAGGTTTCCGGTTGGCTCATCTGCAAGAATAAGAAGTGGATCAGAAGCAAGCGCACGAGCAATCGCGACACGTTGTTGTTGCCCCCCCGACAACTGATTCGAGGTATGATCGAGCCGCGACCCCAATCCCACCCGTTCAAGGGCAGCAATCGCTCTTTCAGTTCTGTCTTTACGTTTTGCATAAACCATGGGTAGTTCTACATTGTCCAGTGCTGAGGTTCGGGCAAGAAGGTTGAAACCCTGAAAGACAAACCCAATTTTGCGGTTGCGAATATGAGCAAGTTCGTACTCGTCCATGTCAGCGACCTCAATGCCATCCAACAGGTAAGAACCCGAAGTCGGAACATCAAGGCAACCGATAATGTGCATCAGGGTGCTTTTGCCGGAACCCGACGGACCCATGATCGCAACAAACTCGCCGCGTCCGATTTCGAGCTGAATCCCGTCAAGGGCGCGTACCTCCTGATCCCCCATGACATAGGTTTTTCGGAGGTCGCTGATGTGGATCATCGGGAGTTCAGGTAAGGCAGAACTCATTGTTTTTTGCCGCCTCCCTTTTTGCTGTCGCCCCCGAATGGGTTAGGCGCACCCCCCCGCTTTTTGCCGTCGTCGCCCCCCGCGAGCACGATTTCCTCGCCTTCCTTCAAGCCTTCTTTGATTTCGGTGTTGGCTCCATCGGAAGCACCGGTTTTGACGGGACGCGGAACAGGAGCAGGCTTGTCATCCTTCACCCCTAGAATGTTGACGATAGCACCCTTTGTGCCGACTTTTACACCCTCTGCCGGAACCAGCAAAACATTCTCGTATTTGTTGGTCTGAATGGTAACTGAAGCGGTCATATCGGGCTTGATCGGTAGCCTTGCCTCTTCGAGTTTGTCGAGGGAAACCGTCACATCATAGGTAATTACACCCTGCTGAATAGTCGAACCTGAGGCAATTTTCGTCACCTTACCCGTCAGTTTACGCTTGGGAAAAGCATCTACGGAAACGGAAGCCACCTGACCGAGTTTAACTTTGCCAATGTCGGTTTCGTCCACAAAGACATCTACCTGCAATCGCTTCAGGTCGGCGACAATGATCAGAGTCGGTGCGGAAAGCCCCGCCGCAAGAGTTTCTCCCTGCTGAGAAGCGAGTTGCAATACGGTTCCGGTAATCGGGGAGCGGATCGAAGTTTTATCCATTTGTGCCTTCGCGCCCGCAAGTTGTGCCTCAGCAATTCGGATATTCTCGCGGGCTTGTTCCACTTCCTGCTCTCGCACGGAGATCAAACTTTTGTTTGCCTGAGCGGTCTGGAGAGCAGTTCGCGCCGTTGCAAGTGAGGCTTCAGCGTCATTGACATCCGCAAGTCGGCTTGTGTTCTGAAGCGTTCCGGCTCTTGCAGAAACCAGCGACGACGCCACGGAATCCTGAGTACGTTGTGCTTGCGTCACGGTGTCCCGTGCTGCCTGAATGTCGGCGGCGGTGCGTTCTCGCATCAGATTGACATTTTGTTGCGCGGTGGTCACCTGCGACTTTTTAACCGTTGAGTCGGCGACTGCGGTATCTACGACGGACTGAGCCACGAAGCCTTTACCGATAAGTTCCTTGTAACGCCCTAGCGTCAGATCGGAAATCTGTGAATTCGCTCTTGCCTGAGCCAGTTGTTCCTGTGCTGTTGCAATTTGCAGTTTTGCACTGGCTTCGGTCTGACGTAACGCAGATTGTGCGGTTGAAATCGTGGCTTTCACCCGTGCGACTTCCGCTTCTGCACGGCGAATCGTTTCAGGCGTTTGCGCGACCTGCAAATTCGCAGAAGCACGAACCGATCTCAACCGAGCGTTTGCCCCATTGATCTGCGATTGTGCCGTCTGAATTCCCGTTGCCGTCTGCGATTTCTGCAAAACGAGGTTGTATTCTGCCGAACTGAGACGTGTTTTCGCGGCGGCAAGACCTGCTTGTGCTTGCATTACCTGTGCCTCAATGTCCGGCAGATCAAGCTCAGCAATCACTTGATTCTGTCGAACGAAGCTCCCTACGTCCGCATAAAGACGCTTGATTCGCCCTGTAATTTGTGAGCCGATTTTGACCTGCGCCCCGGTTTGGGCAGTGACGGAACCCGTCGCGTTGATCGATTCAACAAGGTCGCCGCGTGATACGACAGCGGTCAAAAGTTTATTATTCGTGTCTTTGGGTTGAGATTTTGTGTAACCCCACCAACCCACACCCGCCAATGCCGCCACGACAAAAACGGCAGGCAGACGATTGGGTTTCTTTTTACCGCGAGGACGCGGGGGGGCAGTTGCCTCCGTAGCACTCATAAAATGACTCTCCTGGAGGCTCCCGCCGATGCCGACAAGCCCCTTCTAAAATGATAACTCATTAAAATAGACACCTCTCTTTACGAAAAGTTAGCCTGAGATACTGCAAAAGAAAAAGAGGCTCTTATGTTGGCTTACAAAAGTCACTTTGGAAAAAGACAGATCAAAGAAGGAATCCCGATACGAAAGGGCGTAAAGTGCAACTGTGCTTGAACCTAAATTTAGAGCGTAAGATTTTAAGAGTGATTGAGTAGATCATTCTCAGAGAGTTTGCAGGTAGTTTGAGTCGAGAAGGCGGAAATATGGCTTCGATCAATCCGGCGGAACCGCAACCACAATCCCATAACCGATGGCACGTCGAAATCCTGAGAGCGGAAGCATTGGCTCAGGGGCGCAAATGGTCGCAGGCGATCACCTGCCTGAAGCGAGCAATACGGGCAGGAGCAGACCCCTACCGCTATGGCTTGCGAATCGCGGAGCATTATCGCGCTCTCGAACGCTGGAAAGAAGCCCTTTCGTTTGCGGAGCAAGCCGCCGCCCTCGCCCCACAGGAAATGCCCGCCTACGAAGCCATTGTTGCGATTGCCCTGGAAACCGGAAAATTCGAGCGAGCCATTGAGGCGTGTACCGCTCTGATCAAACTGAATCCGCGTCATCTTCCGGCTTATACCGCTCTGGGACACGCTTATATGCACCTCGGCGTGACGGATGCGGCAATGCGAGTCACCAACATTTTGATTCGCCTTGACCCCGCGACTCCCTCGCACCATTTCAAGAAAGCACTGCTCTGTCAGCATCATGGCGAAGTTGGGCTTGCGGTTTACGAACTCAAGCGCACCATTGAACTCGATCCCGGCGGACCTCATGCGGACGCGGCACAGGATGCCCTGCAAACCCTTGATGCGTTTCAGTTGGAACAGATTGTGACGCTGGCTCAGGAAGACCGGGTTTTCCGCACCAAGTTGGAGCGTGACCCGGAAGACGCTCTTAACGAACGTGGCTTCGCCTTGAGCGACTACGGAACTCAGGTGCTTTCGGAATGGGTGTCACACCCCTTTTTAGCGGCGCAACCTCACGGACGCCCCATGCAGTACAATTAGGTGGTTTTCCCGGAGGCAACAACTCAGGAAATCCCTCTATGCCCTTCCTCTTTGCCGGGGGGTGAAAACCCCCGGCAACAAAAACAGGTGTCTTCCAGACGCAGAATCCTCTTTTCGCTCCGATTTCAATTCCGAAGACAGAATTTAAGTTAAAATTGTGCCTGTGTATCGCGTCTGGAAGACGCTTGCTTTTTCTGACGGGAGTTTTCAACTCCCGGTAGAAGGCGTGACTTCCAGAAATCAAAACAGACTGACCCCGCACTTAATCCTCGAACTCGCCCCGCTCTCAGGGTACAATTGAGCCGAAATCTTTTCACACTAATGTTCGGGAGACGACGCAATGATTTATGATGTTCACGTAATGTGCAACCCCCTGTTCGACATTCAGGCGGAGGTGAGCGAAGACCTTTTAGCCGAGTTGGGATACGAAAAAGGCGGAATGTTTCTGATTGATGAGGCACAGCAAAAAGACTTGATTTCCAAAATTTACACGCATATCGTCAACACGGAAGCCGGGGGGTCGGGTGCGAATACCGTCATTGGAATGGCACAACTCGGCGGAAGTGCGGCGTACACCGGGAAAGTCGCGGAAGACGAACACGGCACGCACTACATCGAAGGACTGAGAGCCAAAGGGATTCGGCTTGGTGCAACCGCCGGAACCGGAACGACAGGGATTTGTGTGGTTCTCATTACCCCGGACGCTCAACGCACCCTTTGCACGTTCCTCGGCATTTGCCGCGAACTGGACGCAGACGATGTGAACGCGGAACTGATCACGCAAAGCAAATACCTCTACGTCACAAGCTATCTTTGGGACACGGACACCCAAAAAGCGGCGGTCTTAAAGGGCATGAAGGCGGCGAAAGAGGCGGGGGTTAAAGTGGCACTGAGTTTGAGTGATCCGTTTTGTGTGGGACGTCACAAAGAGGAACTGCTTGGCATCATCAGAGATCACGTTGATGTGTTGATTGGCAATGTCGACGAAGCGCGACACCTCAGCGACACCGACACCCCGCAGGACGCCGCCGATGCCCTCCTTCCGTATTGTGACTTAGTTGCGGTGACAATGGACTCGCGTGGCTCTCTCTTGCACACGGCGGTGGAAAGCGTTCTTGTTCCTGCCTACCGCGTCACTCCGGTAGACACGACGGGAGCGGGCGATATGTACGCGGCAGGTCTGCTTTATGGCTTGACGCACGGACTTTCTCTTCAAAAAACGGGCGAACTTGCCTCCTATGTGGCGGCGCGAGTGGTAGGACAGTTGGGCCCACGTCTCGACACGATAGATGCCGAAGAACTGAAAGCAGTATTGGCTTAAAGTGGTTTGGAGAGAAAAAGAATGGCGGAATAAATTCGCCTCTGGCGGCTACGCCGATAGTCCTGCGGACACCACTGTAGCACTGTAAACCCCATCTGTTTCATCGAACAAGACAGACTTTCTCAACACTTTGTTAAACCGCATTGAGTCGCCCTGAGATAAAGTCCTGGGGCGACATTTTTACGAGGGGGCATCAGACACGGTGGGGGCGAATGTCCAATTCTTGCATCAGTTGCGGCAAAGAAGTTTGCCGCAACGTTGCCAATTCGACAAGGGCTTCCAGACGTTGTGTTGCAAATATTTCCGAAAGGTCTATCCAGGGGCATAAGTTCCTGGCGTTCCTCAGAGGTTAATGTTTCCGCTTCCAATTTCCGCAGAAGAGTACGATAGCGTCCTCTGAGTTGAAGAGGACGAAAACGAATCAGGCGTAACAATTCTATTTCGCGTCGGTGTTGTTCCGTTTCCGGTTTTGTCATTCGCAATCGCTTGAGGTGTCGTGCCACTCAGTCAAGATCAATCGGGTCAAGCCGCTCGATTGCCGTAAGTATTTCCTGTGTCGTTTGCGAACTACCTTCTGTCTTAACCACCATAATTACCTCCTCTTCAGACCTCTTGCGATGATTCTACCACGATTAAGAAAAGCATCGCTACTGTGTTTTGAGCAGACGCGTCCAGCGGTTCCGTTTGTAGGCGAGGGCATCGTCAAGGGTTTTCTGAAAGCCCGCTTCAGAGAGGCGCAAAGCGATTTTCTGCCAGTTTGCACCGATCTGGAAACGAGTGAGCCAGTAAGCAAGTTCAAGGTCAATCACGCAATCCGGGACTTTTTTGTCGGCGAGAAGGGGATGGAGTTGTACCGTCTTTTCCTTCAGGAAGAAGTAAGACATTCCCCGGTGACGCCGAGTCGCGGAGAGCCAACCGAGCGCGTAAGGTTCGGAACCGAGACGAAAAGCCAGAACGTTGAGCCGTGTTTCGATCTCCTGGAGGGTACGCCCATTAGTGGGTAAAACCGGGGTAAAACGGGTTTGGGTGTTCTCCTGCTTTGCGACGAGGTCAGGACGGTATTGCCGATAAACCTCCTCCCAGCAGGTCTTGAGCCATTCATCGGCGCGAACATCCTGCGCCAGCAATCCGCGTAACGCAAGTTCTTTTTCGATCACGCCGCCCCGGTGCGGATGCCGATAGCGTTTCGGTAAGCCCGACCCGAAGCCATGCGCGTAGTGAACGAACTCATGCACCAACACCGCATCAATGACATACTCCGGCACTTCGGGAAACGCGAAAAGCATGTTCAGGCGAACCACCGCTTTTTCATCGCGGGCGGAGATCGAACCGAACCGATGATGAGCGCGAATGCCCCAACTGACTTGGAGCGGATAGCCGATAGGCACATCCGAGAAGTGCGCTTTCCAGAGACAATCGGCGCGTTCTCGAAGCCACAAAAGCGAACGTTGCGATTCGGTCACGGGGTCTGCGTCTCTGCACAATTCATACAAAGTCGGTCTCGGAGTTCCTGCCAGTAAGCATTCAGAGTTTGTGCGTCTACCTGACAGAGCGTAAACGTTCCCTCACGGCGCTGGCGTATCAAACCTGCGTTCGCGAGTTCTTTGAGGTGGTGTGAAATCGTGGGTTGCGCCACCGGAATATCGGCGGAAATCGCAGAGCAACAACATTCTCCCTGAAGTGCGATCCGCTCCAGAATTTGTAGGCGGCGCGGGTCGGCAAGGGCTTTGGCAATGGCGTAGAAACGGGTTTCGTCCAACGCCATTCGGTTTCTCATTTCAGAATCGGTCGGGTCTGTGTGCATGATGCCTCATTATACACGCAGAGCGGTTTTCCCTGCATGATCCGATGTTACAGGACATAAAGCGGAACCCTCTCACGGAAGTTACCTCATGCACAAGAGAGTGAGCGCATCACTCCTTTTCCTCCCCCTGATGCAAGGGGGAGGTGAGGAGGTTGCAATTCGCTACCGCCTGGTCTTATCCTGATCTTGTCCAATCAGCGTGGAGTTTCGCCACCGCCGAGTAAACCTCCCAACCCATGCGTCAAATTGCCGAGAAGACCGCCCCCCTCTGCGGGTGCCTCGCCTTCAGTCGTGCCCTCGGAGTTGCTACCAAGCAAACTGTCGAGGTGACTTGCAAGAGGCGCGGGTAATCTCTCTTTCAGAAAGTGAATTACCGCTTCTGCCGCACCCTGTGCCTGGTCGGGGGAAAGCCCGGTGCGCGAGGTAATTTGCTGGATCAGTTCGTTCATGCGTTTTCCTCATCACTCTCATCGGAAACTTCCGCAGTTTCATCCTCATCAGAAGTTTCATCAGGTTCGGCTTCTTCAATTTCTTCTTCCGTTTCAGCCTCCTCTGGCTCTTCTTCGACTTCCTCTTCGGTCTCCTCAGTTTCTTCTGAACCGTCCGCGTCTTCGTTTGCTACCTGATCATGGTTGCCCATGCCCAACATTCCGGTCAGTCCACTGAGTCCGCCCGGCAACTTATCTTTGAGGAGGTTGACGGCGTTGTCCGCCGCTTCCCCTGAAAGTCCGGCTTTTTCCACCGCCTGATGCAACAAATTTTCCATTTTTCGATTGACTCCTCACTATGATTGTGCGTGCCCCGGAACGCTTGATTTCAACAAAACAGGCACGGTGTTACATTCGCGATCAGGTTTCTGATTTCCTGCGAGTTTTAAGAGGCGAGTCTGGTGCAAATCTGAGGTACAGTAAAGCGAACTTTTGTGCAAAAGGGAACGTATGAGCAAAATTCTGGCACTTGATGTCGGCGAGAAGACGATTGGCATTGCTCTCTCAGATAATGAGCGACGATACGCCCTGCAAGGCGAAACAATCCGGCGCAATGGCAACCCCAAAGAAGACATGGCAACCCTGCGCGAACTGATCCTGAAAAACGACATTACCGAAATCGTCGTTGGCTTACCGACAAATAAGGACGGAACAAAAAACGTTTCGACCGAGCGCGTGGAAACATTCGTGGCGAAGTTGCGCGGCTCAGTGCGTATTCCCATACATTACGAAGATGAAACTCTGACAACCTGGGAAGCGACGCAGGAAATGCTCGCTTCCGGCAAAAAACGAGAAGTTCACAAAGCCACAATTGATTCTGTGGCGGCGGTCTTCATTCTCGAAGCATTTTTGCATCGGCCACAATCCAAATGACTCGTGATCTAATGACCTCTGAAACGAAAAGCAAAAAGAAAAATCAGAAAAAACCGATACTCCCTTTGCTCATTGCCGGAGCGGGTGTGCTTGGCGTCGGTGGCTTGTACGGCTCCTCATTGTTTAAGGCGGCGGGGCAGGGGATCGAAAAGTCCGTCGTTATTCCGAAAGGGGCGGGAGCTACAACGGTCAGTCACATTCTGGAGCGAGACAAAATCATCAAAAGTGCGTTTGCCTTTCGCACCTTTCTGAAGTTTGGCGGAGGGGGAGAGAAGTTTAAGCCCGGTCGCTATACGCTCAAGGATGACTTGACCCTCTCAGAAATTGCGGAACGCCTGAACAGCGGACCCAAAGCGGAAGAACAACTCGTTCGCGTCACAATTCCTGAAGGCTACACCCTCAAGCAGATTGCCGAGGTCATGGAGCGGAAGAAAATTTGCACGGCGCAAGATTTCCTGTATCTGACACAAGATGCCAAAGGGATTTCTCAACTCCGTTCCGAATTTCCCCTGCCCAAAGAAACGCTTGAAGGCTTTCTCTTTCCCGACACCTATGAATTTGATCGCAAGACCACCGCGAATCAGGTGGTGGAAGCGATGCTGACGAACTTCGCGGCAAGGTTTACCCGTCCCTATCTTCAAGAAATTGCCGGACGCGGCAAAACGCTGAATGAGATCGTTACGATTGCTTCCCTGATCGAGCGTGAAGCGAAAGTCTCTGAAGATCGTTCGCGTATTGCCGGAGTGATCGAAAATCGCATTGCGAAGAACATGAAATTGGAGATCGATGCGACGGTTCTCTACGCACTCGGCAAGCACAAAAACCGAGTTCTTTTCGCCGATCTCAGGGTGGAATCGCCCTACAACACCTATCGCGTGAAAGGTTTGCCGCCCGGTGCCATTGCCAATCCTGGTCTTGCTTGCCTGTTGGCGGCACTGAGACCCGAAAAAAACGAGTTTGTTTATTATGTGGCTCGTCCAAACGGGGCGCACCTTTTCACCCGAACCCTTGCCGAACATGAACAGGCAAAAAAACAGGCACGGAAAGAGAGGAGAGCCACCGCATGAGCGAAGCCAGAAAAAAACACGGAATTGGGTTGCTGTTGCCGGATCGCTTTGTTCACTCCGTCACCGAAGTAGACCCCGCAGAATTGAAGGCGCAGGGCATCGCCGGACTAATCCTCGATCTCGACAACACGATTGTCGAGTGGCAACGTGAGGAGATGAGCGAGGAGGTAATCGGTTGGCTCCAGGCGATCAAAGAGCAGGGCATCCAACTTTGCATTCTCTCGAACTCCTTTATGAGTGACCGTTCGATACGGATTGCAGAGCGTCTTGAAGGAATAGCAATCAAAAAAGCACAAAAGCCTCGCCGACAGGGGTTTCGTGCCGCAATGCTGAAAATGGGGACTACTCCCGCGCAAACAGCGATTGTCGGCGATCAAATGTTCACGGATGTACTCGGTGGAAACCGAGCGGGCATCTACACGATCATGGTACAACCGCTTCACGGGCGCGAGTTCGCCTACACAAAATACGTCAGTCGTCCCCCGGAGAAAATGCTCCTCAAGTATTTCCGCCGCCGAGGGCATCTGTAATAGGAAAGTGTTGAGTGATAAGTGTTGCGATGAAAATTTTCTTTCCGTGGAGAGTCAGCAAATTATTCTTGTTCCTCCCCCTGATGCAAGGGAGAGGTTAGGAGGGGGTTGACATTAGCCACAACCTCCAAAAATTCGGGGGCGTAAAGCCAAATCCGGCAGAATAAATTCGCCGTTAGCGGCTTCGCCGGTAGTCCTGCGGACAAAAACAGAGCATTCCACTCTCCTCCTGTACAAGAGGGTGTTGTGTCCGAGTTTTAGCCAATTCAGGGGCGGAATGCCTTTGAGCGCGGAATTCATTCCTGCGGCAAACGCGCCAATGTTCCCTCTCGCCAGTGGACAAGATAAGTCTTATGCAAAGGGAGGATTTATCTAACCCTCCCCTTATGACAATCTGTAGCATAATAGGTTGCAAGAGGGTGCGGAACTTTCAGCGAAAGGAATACGTCTCGGACAAGTGGAAGCCCAATTCTCTCAACAATCAGTACGCGGTGACACGAAATTGGTGGGAGTTTTCGGCTATCCCGTCGAACACAGCCGCTCCCCGGCAATGCACAATGCCGCCTTTGCCGCCCTAGACTTGCCTTACCTCTATGTTCCCTTTGCCGTGACGCCCGACCGCCTAGAAACCGCATTACGTAGCCTTGTCGCTCTGGGAATTGTGGGAGTCAACCTGACAATTCCGCACAAAGAAGCGGCACTGCAAATTGTGGATCGCGCTACCGAAGTCGCACAGGAAGTGGGAGCCGTCAACACGGTGCATTGTGTGGACGGTGAACTCATCGGCGATTGCACTGACGGTTACGGTTTCTATCAGCCCTTGCGGGAACTCGGAGTGGAGATTGCCGAAAAGCGGGCTGTCGTGATAGGAGCGGGAGGCGCGGCGCGTTCCGTTGTCTTTCGGTTGGCGCATGAAGGAGCGAAAATTACGCTGGTCAATCGAACGCTCTCACGGGCGGAGGCACTGGCGGAGGAAGTCGGACGCAAGGTCAGAACGCTGAAAAACCCGGTACAAATCAGGGAATTCGGGGACGTTGAGGGACTGAGCCGGGATATTTCCGAATCTATTTTGCTGGTGAACACGACTCAGGTAGGAATGTACCCGTACGATGGCGAAATAGTCTCTGTGCCGCTCTCTTCGTTTCACCCCGACCTGCTGGTATACGACCTGATCTATAACCCTCTGGAAACCCGTCTTCTAAGAGAGGCACGTGAGCGACGATGCCAAACCCTCTCCGGTGTGAAAATGTTGGTGTATCAGGGCGCAAAAGCCTTTGAGCGTTGGACGGGACAATTTCCGCCCCCCTCCGTGATCGAAAAAATGGAAAACGCGGTGCTTGCCGGTCTTTGATAAAG
>JACMPS010000554.1 GCA_014377395.1 Chthonomonadaceae bacterium | reverse complement strand
GCCGCACCCTGAATCGGGTGTGCCTTGCGGTTCGGGTTGGAGTTGTGGATGTCCGCTATCGGGGATTTCATCATCTCCCGGTACTCGGTGTGCATCGTCAAACGCCAGACACGTTCCCCACTCCTCGTACTTGCCGTATCGAGTTTTCCGCGTAGCGCGTCGTCTTCGCAAAACAGCCCCGCAAACGTAGAGCCAAGTGCCGTGACCACGCCCCCGGTCAACGTCGCCAGATCCACGATGCACGTTGCCTTTTCCACCTCACAAGCCCATACAAGACCATCAGCAAGCACCAGTCTCCCCTCCGCGTCTGTATTAGTGACTTCCACGGTGACGCCGTTACGGTAGGTCAGCACATCATCAGGACGCATGGCATCCGAGGAAATCGAATTTTCCGCAGAAACGAGCAACCCTACCACCGGAAACTTAGGCTTGATCAGCGTTGCAATGGCGTGCATCGCCCCTAAAATCGCGCACCCTCCGTCTTTGTCGCGCTTCATGCCTACCATGCCGTTACTGATTTTCAGCGAGTAGCCGCCCGTGTCAAAGGTGATCGTTTTGCCGAGAAGCACCACAGGAGCCACGCCCTCCGCGCCCCCTTCCGGGCGATACTCCAATCGAATGAGGCAGGGAGGATTGACCGAGCCTTTTCCGGTGTTGATCAAGCCTTCCATCTTTTCAAGGGCGAGTTCGTCACCCGTGATCACGCGGCAACTCAAGCCCGTTTCCGCCGCAAGTTTCCGGGCGCGTTCCGCCATGTAAAGCGGGTTGGCGATATTCGGAGGCGTCTGGCTCAGATCACGCGCAAGATTGACCGACTTTGAGAGGGATAACCCGAACGTCATTCCGGCTTCCAGCGTTTTGTCTTCGGTGACGAGTTGGAGCGCACAATACTCTTTTTTCTTGGTTGCCGTGCCGCGCAACTCCGTGTAATTCCACGAGAGCAGTCCAAGCGACTCACCGAGACACCGCCCTGCAAGGTAAAGATCAACCCCTGCACTACCGAGCGTACCGGAGAAGTCGAGTTCCACTTCCGTCGCTTTTGTGGAGGAGAGTTTACGTCCAAGACGAGCAAAAGCCGTTCGCAAACTCTCTGCGTTCACCTTTTCTTTTTTGCCCAAGCCGAGCAGAAACACACGCCGACTCCCTACAGAGGTTTCCACAAGGTTCCCATTTTCTCCCGTTGCGTCTTCGCGTTCCAACGTCGCTTTGACGGTTTTCTCCCCGAAAGACGGCGAAAACTCCGCCGTCCCCTCTTTCCCTTCATAATAAGCGATTACAACCGTAGGCGCAACGCCCTCACCCTTTTGTCCCACCGAAATACCCGTGAACATAAACTCAGTTTTCCTTTTCTCGCCCGTAATTAGTCTCTATTATAGACCCTCTATCGCATCAAAGCCATAAGTGGGTAAAACAGAGTCAAAATAAACCACCCACTGCGTTAGAGACACTGAGGCACAGAGAGAATACAGGGAAAGTGTTGAGGTAAAGACGACACTCTCTTTCTCAACACTTAACGCTTGACACCTAACACTTTCCCCTTACTCCTCGGAGGAAGACTGCCCCGACACATTCCGCATAATTTGATAGAGGTTCGAGTAATCGTCTGTCCAAAGCCGAATCTGCGGTTTCGCCGTCAAAACGGTTCCGACATCCTTTAGATCCCCTGTCTTAAAGCGGCTTTCGTCCTTTGTGAGCAAAATCCAATCGGAAGCCGTTTTGTCGTTCTCCTCGGAGGCGGTAGCCGTCACTTCACGTGCAAACACTCCGAGCGAGTCCGCGCCAAGTTTGATTACAGGTTCCAGATTGAGGTGACGATTGGAAATGTGAACGCAAAGAATGCCGTCAGGCTTGAGGTTGCGGAAGTAAAGCGCAAGAGCCTCTTTTGTAAGTAAGTGAACGGGAATCGAGTCAGAAGAAAACGCATCTACGGCGAGAACATCGAAGTCTTGCGGTGCCTCACGTTCCAGCGTAAGACGCGCATCTCCCAGCGCGATTTCCACTTGCCCCTTTGAGTCGCCGATATAATGAAACTGCGTTTTCGCGATCTCAGGAACCATCGGGTTGATGTCGTAAAACTTCACGAGGTCGCCGGGTCGCCCATAAGCGGCGGTTGTACCTGTGCCAAGACCGATCATCCCGATCCTCACCGCTCCTCGCTTTTGTTGCGCCAGGATTGCCATCCCGACGCCCGAATCATGACTGTAATAAGAGGTCGGTAGCTTGCTTCGCTTTTCATCAAGGAACTGTTCGCCGTGCGTAATCGTGCCATGCACCAGCACCCGTGCCGCGTCGGGTTGTCCCGGATCATCGTTGTCATACACTTTAAGAACACCGTAAAAATTACGTCCGATAAAATGTAATCGGCTCGGCGGTGAACCCGCTTCCCGTGCCAGAAAGAAAACCAGATAGCCCATCAGTCCCGCACAGGCAAGCCAGCCGGGATCACGGATGCCCTTTTCGGGGTCAAGGTAAAGCGAAAACAGGCAGATCAGCGCACTCAAGATCAGCAAGAGCGGCAGTTCCGTGTAACCCTTGAAGATGAGCGGTGAGATCACTCCCACAAACAACCCTCCTAAGGCTCCTCCAAACGACATTGTGAGATAGAACCCGGTGAGGTAACGCGGTGAGGGCTTGAGGCGGGCGAGTTCCCCATGGCACACCATGCAAATCACGAAAAAACCAATCGAAAAGATTGGGATCAGGAACTTAACTTCGATATTGGAAGCGGCTCCCGACACCCCGTAAGCCAGCATCGCAAGTGCCAGCAACGGAAACGCACTTGACGCACGGCTCCACGTCCATGTTTTTCCACCGAAGCACAGAATAAACGTCAGCAGATAAAGACTGAGCGGAACCACCCACAAAAAGGGAATGGCGGCGATGTTCTGAGTCATGTGCGTGGAAACCGCCAGCAAAAGCCCGGAAGCACAAAACGCGAGCATCGTCCAATGAAAATAATGCGCAAAGCCGGGTCGCTCTTCGGAGGGATCGGCGAGAACCTCGTCACGATGCCACGTTTCCCCTTTCGCGTTTAGCGAAACCACGCCGCACAAAATCACAAAAAGGAAGTACCCGAAAGACCACGTCCACGCTTGCGCTCTAAGGGTGAGTCGGGGTTCGACGACGATAGGGTAGGACAACAACGCCAGCAACGAGCCGAAATTCGAGAGGGCGTAGAGTTGATAGGGATAAATTCGGCTTCTGCCCTCCCGTGCCGCACGTTCCGCAAACCACGCTTGCAGAAGAGGGCCCGTTGTCGAGAGCAAAAAGTAAGGGAGACCTACCGTCATCAAAAGCAGGAGCAGGATTCGCGTTACCGGCTCTTCGGTTCCCGTCGGCTTCAAGAACTCACGCGGCAAAATCGGAAGGGAAAGCAAACTCGCAAAGAGAAGTGCGGCGTGAAGTCTGCCCTGCGTTTTCGGCTTGAGACGCTCGGTAGTGAAGTGGGCGTAGGCGTACCCTGCCAGCAAGATCGTCTGAAAGAACAGCAGGCAGGTTGTCCAGACGGCAGCGGTTCCTCCGAACCAGGGCAAAATCGCTTTCGCAATGAGGGGTTGCACCTGAAACAGCAGGAACGCGGACAGAAAAACGATCAGTGGATAAATCATAATGTGTTTGTGGGAAAAAGAGTTTGGAAAGACTCCGGGGAATGAAGGCTAGCCCTCACCCCCAATCCCTCTCCCTTCCAGTCGCTTAGGCTTCTTAAGGTGAGGGGAGTCAATTCAGTGAGCGTTTTCATCGCAAAAAGGGTGAGGACAACCCTCCCCTTGCCGATGGGGAGAGCCAATTGAGTGAGCGTTTTAATTTCTT
>JACMPS010000553.1 GCA_014377395.1 Chthonomonadaceae bacterium | reverse complement strand
TCCGCCGCACAGCTCCGTACTGAACTCAGGAACCTCAACAACGCGCACCCTATCCCCATACTTCTCGCCGAAGAGTGCCATTGCACCCATTGCTTTTGCGTCCTCAATAGGGACGTTGATGTGGGTGGCGACTTCGGTATCAATCGTGATCTCTTCATTGACAATCGCCTCGATTTTACGCAGGTCTTCGTAAGCAATAGGCGCGGAATGAGTGAAGTCAAAGCGCAACCGCTCGGAGTTGACCGAAGAGCCTTTCTGGTAGACATGATTGCCCAGCACTTGCCGCAGTGCCGCCTGAAGCAAGTGCGTCGCCGTATGACTTCGCGCCGTGTTCCGTCGCTTTTCGGGGTCAACAAAGGCGTCAATCGCATCGCCGACCGTGAAAACGCCGTCCGTAACCATGCCCCGGTGTAAAAAGTAGCCGCCCAATCTTTTGGTGTCCAACACATCAAAGGTGTTGTCGGGGTTGCCGTCCGGCGGATAAAATTCGCCCCGATCCCCGACCTGTCCGCCGCTCTCCGCATAGAAAGTGGTATGGTCAAGGACGATTTCTACCTCGTCGCCCTTTTCCGCTTTCTGAACGAGGGTTCCACCTTTGACAATCGCCAGAATCTTTGCGTAGTCAATGTCGAGCGTGTCATAACCTACAAACTCAGTTTGAGGAAATTGTTTTTGCAGTTCAGGAATCAGTGCGTTGTAATCACCAAACACCTCTTTTTCGCCACTCGCCGCTTTGCTTCGCTCGCTATGCTCTAAATTTGCCGCCTCAAAAGCCGCCATGTCAACGGTGATGCCGCGCTCTTCCGCCATTTCCTGTGTGAGTTTAATCGGGAAGCCATAGGTGTCATAAAGCGTGAACGCCCCGCCGCGTCCGCCGGGAAGCACCTTGCTTTCGGCGACTTCGGGCGTCTCCAGCAATTCGATCAACTTTGCCATCCCCGAATCAAGGGTACGTAAAAATCGGTCTTCCTCATCGAGAATCGTGCGTAAGATCAACTCTTCGCGCTCTTTGAGCTCGGTGTAAAAATCGCCCATTTGTGCAACAACAACAGGGGCAACAAGATGTAGAAACGGCTCGTTAAAGCCTAGTACCGTCTTGCCGTAGCGAATGGCGCGGCGCATGATGTAGCGCAATACGTAGCCGCGCCCCTCATTGCCGGGTAAAATCCCGTCTGCGATACAAAACGTCATCGAGCGAACGTGTTCCGCCACCACCCGAAAGGCGAAATCGTTTTCGCCCTCCCCGCCCGTATAGGTTTTGCCGCTCAGTGCCTCGACTTTCTGCAAAATCGGGTGAAACAGGTCGGTCTCGAAAACACTCGTTTTGCCCTGCACGACAAACGCGATTCGGTCAAATCCCATGCCCGTATCATTGTTCTTTTTCGGGAGGGGTGTGAGAACCGGAACGCCGTCTTCGCCGACGCTACGATCAAACATCGTGAAAACGTTGTTGCCGAGTTCAAGCCAGCGTCCCGCCTCATCATCTACCAAAAAGCGTTCGGTAGAGGTCAAAGAAGTATCGGCGCACATCTCTTCGAGCGGTGCCACGCGGTAAAAATACTCGGAACACGGTCCACAGGGGCCGTCGGGGCCGTCTTCGATGACGTTAGCGGGCCAGTAGTTTTTGTCGGCCTCAAGTCGGTGGATTCGGTCTTCGCTCAGCCCGACGACGTTGTGCCAGATACTGAACGCCTCATCGTCCTCTTTGTAAACGGTGACGTTGAGTCGCTCTGCATCGATTCCACAGACAACGGTGAGAAACTCCCACGTCCACGGAATCACCTCTGCCTTAAAATAATCGCCGAAAGAAAAATTGCCGAGCATCTCAAAAAAAGTACAGTGAGAGGTGTCGCCTACCGAATCAATATCGCTTGTACGAACACATTTCTGGACGGTACAAATTCTGCCGCTCGGTGGAACCGCCGCTCCCGCAAAATAAGGCTTGAATTGTTGCATTCCCGCCGAGGTGAACAGGGTGGAGGTGTCGGGATTACCGAGCGCGTCTACAGGGGGCAGGGGCGAACCGGGCAATTGTAGATGCCCTTTCGACTTGTAAAACTCGATATATTTCTGGCGAAGTTCGCTGGCTTTCATAACGTAATTGTGTCCTGATAAAACGATTTTAGGCAATTTCGGGGCAGACTTAGAGCCTCCCCGACAGTTGCGGAATTTCTATTATACCGTTTTCGTCCCTTCCGGGCAAAGCCTCGGGTAAACTAAACCGTGACACATCAAAACTCTTCTCAAAATCTGGATTTTACGCTCACTTCACCGATTCGTGCGGTCTTTATTGACATGGACGGTACGATGATCGCAAAAAATGAGCGTGTTTCGCCTCGCGTGATGAACGCTCTCTCCCGTGCAAAAGAGCGCGGCGTTGAGATCATTCCCACAACGGGCAGAACCCGCTACACCGCACTCTTCATTTCGGAGCAACTGCGCCCCCCCGCGACTTACCTGATCACCTCTAACGGCGGGCTGGTGATGAACGATCTCACAAACGAGATTATTTCGCGTCGCCTGTTGCCGGTTCCGCTTGCCCTCCAGATCATCAAGGCGATTGTAGACGCCGGTTCACAGCCTTACGTTTTTGAGGATTGCGTGAGTGACGAGATCGAGCTTTCACGCGCCCTCTATCACCCTGATTTACCTTCAGGGGCGTGGGCGGAGCCGCCTCGTTATCGCCCGGACGGAGACCTGCTCCATACGCTTCCCTTTGAGCCAATTTCCGTTTCTTCCTTTGGAGACCCCGCCGTCATCCGTCCCCTTGTCGCACATCTGCGCGGAACTCTTTCTGAAGAGGTTTCGATAGTCGAGTCGGGAACGCGGGAAGCGTGGGGCGTCGAAGTTTATGTGGCGGGCGTGGACAAGCGGCTTGGACTGGAGATAATGGCAAAGCGTCTCGGTATTACTCAGAGCGAAACAATGGCGATTGGCGACCACATGAACGATCTCGGTATGTTGAAATGGGCGGGAATCGGGGTGGCAATGGGAAACGCAATCCCCGAAGTACTGGAGGTCGCAGACGATGTAACCGGAACTGCCGAAGAGGACGGAGTGGCGGACGCAATCGAAAAATGGGTTTTGCGCTAAGTTCTTAAAGATAGGTCTTTCGCCCCATGTGCCGAAGAGGGCGGTTCGCTTATAATCTCTGTGTAATCGAATGAAATTGATTTGCAGAGAAAACAGAGGAGCCGGAAATAACCAATATGAATACGATGTGGATGTTGTTTCTACAGCAATTGGGAGGCATGATGCGCGTCATGGTTGCAGGCAGTATGGCTTTTGTCGGAGGTTGGGCGACGCTCAATTCCTTGCCTTTGAGACAATCAAAACAACTCAAGTGAGGAAGTAATTAATGAGAGACGCAATTCTCCCGGCAGGCGGAACGATTAGCGGTGAGTTTGCAAAAGAAGCCGGAACTCAGGTCAAAGCACTGGTCAAAATCGGCGGCATCACACTTCTGGAACGCGCTGTCCGCGCTTTGCAGAGGAGTGAACAAATCGAGAAAATCGTGGTGATCGGGGATGAGAGCGTTCGTGAAGAGGCAAACCGTCTTGGCGTGAGTGAAGTTCTTTCTCCCGGCGAAACGGCTCCCGACAACATTTTTCGTGGGCTGGACTGGCTTCAAAAGCACAGCAAAAACCCGCAGGTTCTCGTGGTAACAACCGATCTGCCCTCGATCACGGGAGAAATGATCACGCGCTTTCTTGAACTCTGCCCGCCTTCCGCCGAAGTCGCCCTGCCGATTATGACGCAAACCGAGTACGAAGCCCGCTTTCTGAACGCACCGGGAGAGTATGTACCGCTCAGTGGCGATTTTTATACGATTGGCTCGGTGGCATTGCTCGATGCCGACGTGCTACGCCGTAATCGGGTTCACCTTGAAAAAGTTTTTGAGGCGCGGAAAAGTCAACTCGGACTGGCACGGTTGCTCGGTGTTGGATTTGTGATTAAGTTTCTCTTGAAAAAACTGACAGTGCAGGACATCGAAGCCCGTTGCCGGAAACTGCTGAGGTGTGAGGGGGCTGCCGTGCCTCACTCTCCCTCCGAACTCGCGCTCGACATTGACACTCTTGAGGATTACCGCTACGCTCTCTCACTGGAGGCAAACACATGACCCCGCGCACGCAAGACCTTTCGCTTCGATACGGCTCCGCTCCCCGCCGCCTCACGCCCTTTTTCTATCTGGAACTGAGCGTTTACTGGTTTGCACTTTCCTTGCTCTGGACAGGAATGATCACGCTTGTCCTCCAACAAATCGTCGAGCGTATGGCGGGCGATCAGAAAGACCTCGTGCTGGGTTGGGTGCTGGGCGCAGGGGCGTTCGTCTCCACGATCATCAGCCTGATTGTCGGGACTTACAGCGATCACTCCCGCTTTAAGGGAGGGAAAAGACGCCCCTATATTCTCACCGGAACGATCTTGACCGTGCCGTTCCTGCTCTGGCTGGCTTATCTGGGATCGTTGCCGCCGAGCATGAAATTGGTTCCCTACCTTGCTCTTTCGTTCTGTTTGATTCAGTTCTGGGCAAATGTGGCGACTTCACCCTATCAAGCCCTTGTCCCTGACCTCATCCCAAAAGAGAGACAGGGAACTGCTTCCGCTTACATGGGCGTGGGAAGCATCTTGGGGCAGTTACTCAGTTTTGCGGTTTGCTCTTCGTTGATTCACCAGGAAAACGGACTGTGGAAGGTGTGCATCGTGCTTTCGCTCGCACTGGTTGCGGCGGCACTTTACACTCAATTTCGGATTGTCGAACGCCCCGCCACCGACAACCCCGCCCTGCAAACCGGACTGATCGAGACCCTGAAGCACTCCTTCACGGTTGACGTAAAGGGTAATCGGGACTTTTTCTGGTTGATTGCTTCCCGCTTTGTGATCAATCTCGGCTTTTATACGGCGATTACTTTTATCGCTTATTATGCAAGCGATACCCTCAAAGCCCCGGAGGGAACCGCCACTAAAATCCTGATGATTGCAACAATTTCGGGGTTGGTAGGCAATTTCCCGGCGGGAATTCTGGCGGACCGGGTCTCGAAAAAACTGGTGGTCTACGTTTCGTGTATCGTTACCGGCATTGCTGCCGTTCTCTTTTTGTTGACGAGTTCCGTCTCAGTGGCTCTGATTGCGGCGTTTTTCTTCGGGGCAGGTTTCGGGGCGTTTCAAGCCGTAGACTGGGCACTTGCCACAAACCTCCTCCCCGACGCCGACGAAGCGAAGTATATGGGAGTGTGGCACGCGGCATTTACGGTTCCGCAGGTATTTGCGCCGCTTGTCGGGGGCTTAGTGGCAAACCTGTTCAATCACGGTGCGGCGGCGGTATGGGCAACAGAGCATTTCGGTTCCGGGTTCGGCTATCGAGTTGTCCTATCGCTTGTCCTGCTTTACCTTATCGCGGGAACAGTGCTGATTCGTCCGATCCGCGAACGGGTCTACCTTAAACTCTCTGAGAACGCCGCATGAAAACTCGCATCTTCACGGGTCTGCTTGCGATCCCCCTGTTTCTTGCGTTTTGCTTTGCGGGGGAACTCGTCTTTCTCGCTTTTGTCACCCTGCTTGTCGGGGCAGGATTGGTGGAATGGAACCGGGTGTACGGAGGTAAAGTGGAAGAAAATGCCCTCACCCCCCAGCCCCCTCTCCCTGCCGCTCATGCTTCGTTAGGGAGAGGGGGAGTCAATGCATCTTCCCTTTTCCTGTGGGTCGGGTCTCTGTTGCCGTCGCTCGCTTACTTTCTCGTTCACAGAAAGCCGGAGTGGGCAAGTGCCTTCAATGTCCTCCAAATTGCGGGGGTGCTGATGTTTGTGACGTTCACGGGGAACGCGGCGAAAACGGGTGTGGCACTCGGCAAGTTTCGGAAAAGCAAAGGGGGGATCGGATTGATTGGGGCGGTGTACGTAGGAGGATTGTTGTCGGGGTTAGTTTTATTGCGTTCCGTTCCGAAGTACGGCGTGTGGGCATTACTCACGGTTGTTTTCTGCGTCTGGGCAACCGACACCTTCGCTTACTTTGTGGGACGTGCTTTCGGAAAGCGCAGACTTGCTCCGACTCTTTCTCCTAAAAAGACGGTTGAGGGCGCAATCGGCGGTCTTGTGGGTTCAGCCATTGTCGGAGCCGTTGTCGCACAAAGTCAGCATTTGTCACCCGTTATCGGCGTCGTTATCGGCGTCGTTGCAGGGGTAGCGGGACCCCTCGGAGATCTATGGGAATCCGCCTTAAAACGAGAAGCAGGTATTAAGGATTTCGGGGCGATGTTGCCCGGTCATGGCGGGGTATTGGATCGCTTCGACAGTCTGATGTTTGTGGCTCCACTCGCGTACCTGCTTTGGGCGATTCGGTGAGAGAAAAGTGTAGAGTGTTATAGACACTTATCTACTGTTTGTCAAGGGCGTGAACGAACTTTTTTTCCAATTCTTCCGCGTGCGAAAACCGTGCCGCCTCTCTTCTCAACACTTGACAC
>JACMPS010000552.1 GCA_014377395.1 Chthonomonadaceae bacterium | reverse complement strand
TTCAGAAAAGCGAACTGATCTTCAGTACTGCTGATTAAGAGACGCCGGGGGGCTCCCGTTACAGGGTTAGGGTGTAGGCTAGTCATTTTCTTTCTTGACGCTCACGCACCCGCTAAGGCTTTGCTTGCGAAAGCAGAGTGAAATCAGGTGGAACCACGAAGGCTAATTGCCTCTCGTCCTGACCGCAGACAACACAACGTCTCGCCGGTCTACGGGGCGGGAGGCGTCTTTATTTTAGAGGGCGGTATGTTGGGAAGAGAAATCACGGAACTTATCCGTGCTCCTCTTTTCGATCTCCGGTTTCCCTCACCTGATGGAGAAAGAACGATGGCAAAAGTTTTAGGCATGAAATGTCGTGAGTGCGGCGAAGAATATCCGGTTGCTCCCACTCACGTTTGCGAACTGTGTTTCGGACCTCTGGAAGTTGTGCTGAACTGGGCGGAAATCACGCCCCGCGTCACGCGCCAATCCATTGAAGCGGGTCCGAAATCCATGTGGCGCTACTGGGATTTACTTCCCGTCGAAGGGCAACCGACTGTCGGCAAAAACGTCGGGTACACGCCTCTGGTTAAGGCGGAGCGGCTGGGGCGGGAACTCGGACTGAATAATCTGTACATCAAAAACGATGCGGTGAATCACCCGACTCTCTCCTTTAAGGATCGCGTTGTTGCCTGTGCTTTGACGAAAGCCCGCGAGTTCGGTTATGAAACCGTTGCGTGTGCTTCGACCGGAAACCTTGCTAACTCGGTAGCCGCGCACGCCGCCGAAGGCGGATTCAAGTCTTACGTCTTTATTCCCTCCGATCTGGAGCAGGGCAAAATTCTTGGAGCCTTGATCTATGGCACGAATGTGCTTGCTGTTGAAGGCAACTACGATGAGGTCAATCGGCTTTGTGCGGAGGCGGGCGACAGGTACGGATGGGCGTTCGTCAATATCAACTTGAGACCGTTTTATGGCGATGGCTCAAAGACTTTCGGCTATGAAATTGCAGAGCAACTCGGTTGGAAGGCTCCCGATCATGTGATCGTGCCGTGTGCCGGGGGATCACTTGTCACGAAAATTCACAAGGGCTTAAATGAGTTTGATCGTCTCGGCCTGCTCGATGGCGGCGTTCCGACGAAAATGTATGGCGCACAGGCAACAGGTTGCTCACCGATCACAACGGCAATCAAAAACAATGCGGAATTCGTGCGTCCTCAGCGTCCCAACACGATTGCTCGCTCGATTGCGATTGGAAATCCCGCAGACGGCTACCATGCGCTCGATGTGATCCGTAAGTCAGGGGGATGGGCGGAAGATGTAGACGATGACGAGATGATCGAGGGTATCAAATTGCTCGGTCGCACCGAAGGTATCTTCACGGAGACTGCAGGCGGCGTCACCGTCATGGTCACAAAAAAACTGGCGGAACAGGGTCGCTTCGGCAAGGACGATATTGTCGTGATTGCGATTACCGGAAACGGTCTTAAAACTCAGGAAGCAGTTCAGGGCAAAATCGGTGCAACGATAGGAATTCAGCCTAATCTTGCCTCGCTGGACGCCGCTCTACACACGGAAAAATTGCTCGTCAACGCATAAGGAAGAGTTGAGACATTGTGAGAAGGGTGAGAGGCTTCGATGCTCACCCTCTCTCCGTCCCTTCTCTTGCAGGAGAACGAATGTCTCGACAACGCATACTCGGTAGTCTGGTCAGTGCCTGGGGAGCCGTCATCGTCTCTCAGGCAGTTGTCACTGGGTCGCGTTCAGTCGCCTCACAAATGGGTTTGTTTTTTGGGCTTTCGATTTTTGTCGTGGGCTTGTTTGTCGCTTTGCGAAAGAAATAGAGGAAAAGAAATGTCCGTCAGTGTACTCATCCCGACGCCTTTGCGTAAATTTACGAATGAACAGGAGACCGTTGCGGTTTCCGAAGGAACGATCCAGACGCTGTTTGCGGATTTGGATCGGCAGTATCCCGGTATCGCCGCTCGTTTGACCGACGATAAGGGCGAAGTCCGAAAATTCATCAATGTCTATCTCAATGAGGAAGATATTCGCTTTCTCGACGGCAAAGAAACCTCAACAAAAGAGGGCGATGCCGTCTCGATTATCCCTGCTATCGCAGGGGGGTAGTAGGGAGTTTGTCGTCAACGGTGTAAACACCGCCGCTAAGCACCTGTGGTGAAGGCGTCCTGCGGACGCGATGCGGGGAGAGAAAGCAAATGCCAACCCCCTCCTAGCCTCCTCCTTACATAAGGGGGAGGAAAAGGATTGGTGCGCTACCTCTTGCGTGAGGAGAATGAGTTTGTTCAATCTCCGCAAACAATTCTGTTTAGTTTTGTATCGTGATTTAATGTTTGTTCTGGAGGTTTAAGCAATTTATGCCGTCCGAGACAGTGGAGATCAACGCCACGCCGGAAATGCTCACCAAGCCCCTGATCTGGCGGCTCGGTAAACTCTATAATGTCGTCACTCGGATCAAACGCGCCCGCGTTACTGAGGACTACGGCTTTGTCACCCTGATGCTCGATGGTTCCACGCAAGAGGTAGACTCTGCCGTCAACTATCTGAAATCGAACAAACTCATCACGGGGGGTGCCTCTACCGATTATTCGGCACCTCGTAACGAACCGGAAAACGACATCCCTCAGCCGAACACGATTTTCGTTCAACTGAACACGGTCAGTGACGATCAGGCACAATCGCCCGTGCTTTATCGGCTCGGTAAAGATTTTGGAACGGTAATTCGTCTTGAACGCGCCGCTTTCGATGAAGAGGTGGGTGGTTCTGTCGAAGTTGCGATCTCCGGTGATCTTTCTGCGGTTCAGAGAGCGATTGCTTACCTGCACACCACCGGGATCAATGTGAATCCGCGCCAGCGTTCCGTCACAGATGGCGGAAATTTGTAGGGTGGTTGCAATGACACCGGAATATCTGAAGAGGGTAGGTCGTTTCGATGATTAATCATAAAAGGCTCTTTTTCTTCCTTTTGATCTGGGCAGTTGCGTTTTTTACAGGTCTGATGACTTTTTTGGTTGCTGGCTGGATTTCTCATGCTCCTGCAAATCACAAGAACGTGCTCCTTGCCGTAGCCGCATCCGCCTTCGGGGGGGTGTTGGGAGCGATCTCCTTTGTGAGATCGCTCAGAAGGTAAAGAGATTATTTTCTGAATAGTACAGAGCGTAATGGTTAGTGAGTAGAAAACTTTTGAGGTCTGAGTAATGCTTTCCGTTTTTGAGAATGAACCTTATCCTGACTTTTCGCAATCCGTGCCTCAGCAGAAAATGCGGGAGGCACTCGCTTTTGTTTCGGGTCAACTCGGCAAAGAGTATCCGGTTAAAGTCGAGGGTAGAGAAGTAGAGACAGGCAAAAAAGTCGTCTCGATTAACCCGTCTCGCCCGGAACAAATCATCGGGACTGCTTACAGTGCCGACTCAAACATGGCGGAACGCGCCGTTGAAATTGCGACTGAGGCGTTCGGATCATGGTCACTTGTTTCTGCGGAGGAACGCGCCGGGTATCTGGTGAAAGCAGCCGCAATTATGCGCCGCCGTATTTATGAGTTTTCCGCATGGCTTACTCTTGAATCGTCGAAAAACTGGCTTGAAGCCTATGCCGACACTGCCGAAGCGATAGATTTCCTCGAATTTTATGCTAGGGAAGCAATTCGCTGGGGCGGGGCGCACCCGACAACTCCTGCTGTTGGTGAGGAAAACGAGGTGCGCTATTTGCCGCTCGGTGTGGGGGCGGTGATCTCGCCCTGGAACTTCCCGCTGGCGATTATGGCGGGTATGACGGCGGCGGCGCTGGTGACGGGCAATACGGTGATCACGAAACCGGCAGAGCAAACCCCGATTATCGCGCACAAGTTTTTTGAGATTTTAGAGGAGATCAATCTACCTCCTGGTGTCGCACAACTGCTGTGCGGAGACGGCGAGATTGTCGGGGAGGCGTTGACGGGTAGCCCGAAAATTCGCTTTGTCTGCTTTACGGGGAGCCGGGATGTTGGAATTCACATTTACGAACGGGCGGCAAAGGTGCCACCCGGTCAGAAATGGCTCAAGCGAAGTATTCTGGAAATGGGCGGCAAAGACGCTATTTTTGTAGATGAGGATGCGGATTTGGACGCGGCGGCGGACGGCGTTGTTGCGGCGGCATTCGGGTTCGGGGGGCAGAAATGCTCTGCGTGTTCGCGCTTGATCGCACACACGGCGATTTACGATGTCCTGCTTGAAAAGGTCATCTCAAAGGCATCGAAGTTGACGGTGGGTGATCCGGCGGAAAACGCTTCTCTCGGAGCCGTCATTGATCTTGATTCCTACGCCAAAATCCGAACCTATGTCAACACAATCGGCGTGAGTGAAGGGCGGCGCGTTCTCGGTGAAGACCTCCCGGAAACGCCAAGCGGTGGCTATTTTGTCTCTCCCACGATTTTCGCCGATGTGCAACCCGACTCCCGGCTTGCACAGAAAGAGATTTTCGGACCCGTCCTCTCCGTCATTCGTTGCGTGAGTTTTGAGGAGGGGCTGAGCATCGTGAACGGAACGGATTACGGACTGACCGGGGCGTTCTTCTCCAACAATCGGGCGCACATCGAAAAAGCAAAACGCGAATTCCACGTCGGCAATTTCTATGTCAACCGCAAATGTACGGGTGCTCTCGTAGACGTTCAGCCGTTCGGTGGTTTTAATTTGAGCGGAACCGACAGCAAAGCCGGAGGGCGGGACTACCTGGGCTTGTTCCTCCAAGCGAAATCCGTTTGCGAACGGTGGTAATTTTTGCCACTTATGTGATAGAATGACTGAGTAAGAAAAAATTCATAAGATTTATTGAACTGTAGTTGGAAGGCGCACGGCGTGTCCTTTTCCGGCTACAGTTTTTTGTCGAATAGGAAACCACCGTGAAGCCACTACTCCCCCTTCTGCTCTTGTCACTTGCGCCCCTCAGTGCCTTTTCGCAAACTGTTTCCCCCTCCCCGCTCTTGCTTAACTTTGGGGGGAAACTGGCAAAGCCGGACGGCACTCCCGTACTCGATGCCACATACACCGTGAAATTCAGTCTTTATGACGCGCAAACTGGGGGCAATCTGCGCTGGTCGGAGACGATCACAGGAATACAAACCCGCAATGGTATTTTCGGAACTATCCTAGGCAATCTCACTCCGCTTTCCGAGGAAGTCTTTAATAACGCGGTCTGGCTGGAACTCAAAATCAACTCGGATTCCCCGCTCACTCCCCGTCAACGGCTTGTCTCCGTCGCTTATGCACTCAAGGCGAATACCGTCCCCGACAATGCAATCACCACTTCTAAAATCGCTGATAATGCCGTCACCAATCCTAAAATTTGGAGCGTGGATTACAGCAAAATCACGAACGCACCGACTTCTTTCTCTCCTTCCGGCGTAGCGGGCGGCGACCTGAGCGGCTTTTACCCCAACCCTTTTCTGGCTCCCTTTGCGGTCACAACGGGCAAACTCGCTCTTAACGCCGTTGACAATACGATTTTGCGTCTTGATCCGCTTTCACTTTTCCGTGTTTCGGGCGGATCCCTCATCAGTAGTGGAGGCAATGTCGGTATCGGTGGAAGTCCTCTCGCCCGTCTCGACATCATGACTTCTGATCTCAACACGCCGCCTTTCCGAGTGGTTGCGCCCGTTATCCTGAATCCTCTTCTCCCCAATTGGAGTTATCGCGCTCCTCTCACCGTCTTCTACACGCCGCCGCTCGGAACCTCATCTAATCTTGACAATTATCAAATATCGGTAACATTGGACACGGCAACTTTGATTTCTCAAGGAAAACTTCGTGCCGATGGCGGCGATCTCCGCTTCACGGACAGCGAGGGGAATTTGCTTCCGTTCTGGATCGAGTCGGGAGTCAATACGGCTCAGACAAAACTGTGGGTGCGGCTCCCAACCCTACGTACCGGAACACAAACTATTTTCATTCTTTACGGCAATCCAAATGCAACCTCCCTTTCTAACGGACGCGCCACCTTCGATTTTTTCGATGATTTCGAGGAAGCTGCCTTCACCGCCGCCAACTGGGTTTTTCAGGGTTCGCTCTGGACAGTCGCAAACGGCGTTCTCACTCACCCAACGACGCCTGAAACTTCCGTACCATTTGCCGAGGCACACGTCTCGAATTTCAATCTCGTAGACGGCATTGTGGAAGCGAGTCTTCGTCCTCTTGCAGTGGGAACCGGCTTCGGAAAAGGACTGACCGCACGAGTGTCTTCGCCTACCTCTTACTATCGAGCAGATTTCGAGACCTTCAGTAAGGGACAAATGGGCATCCTGTATCGAAGGGGAATCAATCTCACCGGACTTAACGCCGTTGCGGTCAACCTCTTGCTGGACACCTGGTATCCGATGTCTTTCTCTCTTTCCGGGACGACTTTGTCATTCACCTCTGTCGGAAAAACAGTTTCTGCAATCAACAGTCTGTATTCGAGCGGAAGTGTCGGGGTGGCGATAGAAAATAACACGACCCCGACAGGGGCGGATTTCGACAATTTCCGCGTGAGAAAATTTGCGTCGGTGCCGCCTACGGTGTCAATTGGAGAAGAACAAACTTCGTCTCTTTCAAGCGTTCAGACCCTCTTCGCGATCCAGCCAGGGACGGGCTACGTCGGAATTGGAACCGCGTCACCCTCCTATCGGCTTCAAGTCAACGGACAAGTTTCGGCGTCCGCTTTTGTCACCGCGTCCGATTCCCGCTACAAAATGCAGGTGATGCCCTTGAGAAACGCACTCGAAGATTTATTGAACCTGCGTGGCGTAACCTACGCTTATGATCAAAAACAGTGGACAGAGAAGAATTTTCCGGGCGGTAGACAAATCGGATTTATCGCGCAGGATATAGAAAGCATTTTCCCGGAGTTGGTGACAACTGACAGGGACGGCTACAAATCGGTCAATTATGCAGGTGTCGTCCCCGTGCTGGTAGAGGCGGTCAAAACGCTGAAAGCCCAAATGGAAGTCCTTACCGTGCGAAACCGGGAACTCAGAGATCGCATTTCGCGCCTGACTGATCTCGAAACGCGAATCAAATCTCTCGAAGCACGGAAAAAGTAGAGTGTTGTCCCATATCGAAGGGATACGGTTTTCAGGTACAGTGAAAGACACAAATTTTTAAAGAGAGAAGAGATACACCTGATGGCAAACGACGTTTTTCTGATTTTGCACGGATTGGGAGGCAACAAGCCTACGCACTGGCAAGAGTGGCTAGTCAGTAAATTAACAGAGGCGGGGAAAACCGTCGCTTATCCGAAAATGCCCGATCCGAGTTCTCCCCGCCTGGACGCATGGCAAAAAGCCCTGAAAGACGAGTTGGCAAACATTAAATCCAATGATCCTGCCGCCGCTCTTACGGTTTTGACGCACAGCATGGGGGCGATCAGTTGGATTCATTTCGCGGCACAATTCGAGGGAGCCGAGCCGATAGCCGAGCGCGTTTTGCTGGTTGCACCGCCTTACGTGATGCCCTCCGCCCTGCCCCTCGACTTCCCGGATTCGGTAGGAGACTTCTTTCCTCCTCCCTTTAATCCTGAAAAAATGAAAGCTGCCGCGTCACAAACTGTCTTGATTGCTTCCGACACCGACGATTACTCGACCTTCGATCAATCTTCCGGCTATGCTGCAAAACTCGGTATTCCGATAGAAAAATTGTCGGGTGCAGGACATATTAGTCCTTATTACGGCTATGGTGAGTGGCCCTGGATATTTGATTGGTGCCTTAGAAACGCGGAACTCCCTCCCCTCCCAAACAAATAAAGATAGGCACTTCGATGAACGTAGATTCGTTATTCTCAAAATTGGAAGCGGCTTTCGGTTCTGAAAAAGTCACGCAAGAGGGGCTGGCTGAGACCTCCCCTCTTGCCCTTTCCGCCGTCGCGATGGTCTCACCGAAAAACGTGGAGGAGGTTGTCGAACTCGTCCGTTTTGCGGAGAGTGAGGGCTGTGCCTTGTCTCCGCGAGGAGGAGGCACTCACCAATTCACCGGGTATCCCCTCTCTCCCGAAAAGCCCGTGATTGTCGTTTCGCTGGCACAATTCAACACGATCACCGACTTTCAGCCGGAAGATATGACGATCACCTGCGACCCCGGCACGACACTGGCTCAAGTGCAAACTGTCGCGGCGACACGCAGATTACGGCTTGGATTGGACGTTCCCCTACCCTCACAAGCGACGATGGGCGGCATCACTTCGACGAACACCGCAGGATTTATGCGGCTCTCTTTTGGAACGCCAAGAGACACCCTGATCGGGGTTCGCGCCGTGATGAGCGAGGGGCGCGAAGTGCGCGGCGGCGGCAAAGTCGTCAAGAATGTAGCGGGCTATGATCTCTGCAAGCTGTATACGGGCGCCTGGGGAACCGTTGGAATCCTGACGGAACTCACCTTTAAGTTGACGGTAGTACCCGATGTCGAAACCTACCTGATGTGGCAAATGCCCGACATGGAGACCGCAACAAAAATTGGATTGGAACTGCATCATGCTCGGCTTGCCCCTCTTTCGCTGATCGCCACAAACGAAATCGAAGGCAAGATGGGTGAAGCCACTCTCGTCATCGGCATGATGGGAACCCCGGCGCGAGTGGCGTGGCAATCCTCGGACTTCGCGCGAAGAATTGAAGAAGCAGGTGTAAAGTCGGAGGCACAATCGCTTAGTGAGACCTCACTCTCGAAACTCAGAGACAGACAGGCACGGCTCGATGACATATTTGGCGTTCGGCTTTCCGTGACGCTGACGGAACTCCCCCTGCTCACGGCAAAATTGGGGAAACTACCTCTGGCACTGACGGCTCACTGTGGCGTTGGAACGCTCTCGATTGCACCGACACCCGACACCGATCCGGCTGAGGTATTCCGCTCACTGCTACCCCTTTTGCCGAAAACGGGGAACACGCTCTGGCAAAAAGTCCCGACCTATGCCCCCGAAGACCTCGCAAGATGGGGCGAGGTGCGTGAAGACTTTGCCCTGCAAAAACTTCTTAAAGCCTCCCTCGATCCGGGCAAACTCTTCAATCCCGCCCGGTTTATCGGAAGGCTTTAGCAATTCAAATCTGTAAAACACATAGGTCTCTAAATTGTGTGACGCAGGAATAAATTCCGCGCTCGGAGGCGTGCCGCCCCTGAATTGGCTAAAACTCGGACACCAAATGCGTCTTTCATCCAAAAACCTAACCAAACATTCTATCAAGTTAAACTACTAAAACAGACGTATCCACTTAGAATTACCGGAAACCATGAACAAAAAGAACAATTCCAAACCTGTTGCGAAACCCTTGCGCTCGTTGCGTCCCCCACCCCCGCTCAAAAAGAAATGGGTGCCGGAGGAGACGTTTCCGCACCATAAATTTGCCGCACCCTACTCACAGTTGCTCACACTCGGATTGACCGATACCTTTACCGAGCATGAAAAACTAGCCTCCGCCCTGATGCCGCAGGGCAAGATTGCCGCTGACAAACTCGTGGAAATTGCGCTCGATGCCTCCTACGACGATTACTATTCCGATGAGATCGGCATGGATTTTAAGAAGGAGACGCGCCTGTTCGCTCCCCTGAATGCCGTCCTGGTGCTGGCACGCATGGGAGAATATGCGGTTCTCGGTGTCGAGTCACTCATTCCGCTTTTGGAAACCGAAAACGACGAACTGCGCGAAGCCTTGCCGGAGTATTTTGCCGCCGTCGGTGAACCCGCGCTCCCCGCACTCCTGACCACGCTCAACAAGGCGGAGGCTCCTGAGTACGAGCGGGAGGGTGTCGCCGACTCCCTTTGCGAGATCGCTCAGAAACACCCGGAACTCAGAAACAAGGTGATTTCGGAACTCGAAGCGGCGATGTTGCGGGAAGAGGAGCAAAGTTCGGTGGCGGGCTACATCGTGGGCTACCTGCTTGACCTGGACTCAAAAGAATCTTACTCTCTAATCAAAACGGCTTTCGAGGAGGGGCGCATTGACGAAATGTTCACCAGCCTGACCGAAGTGGAAGAATACTTCGGAATGGAGATTAGCGAACCCGCAACGGCTCGAAAGTTTCTGCCGGAGGTAGAGGAGATGGCTCTACTTCTCAAGGAAAAAAGGGAACACGATACCGAGCAAAAATCCGCCCCGAAAGCCGAGGAACCGGGCGTCCCCTACGTAAAGGCGATTGACGTAGGGCGCAACGATCCCTGCCCCTGTGGAAGCGGCAAAAAATTTAAGAAGTGTCATGGGGCATAGGGAAGAACGATGAAATTCGTACCTCCTGATGACCTGAGTTCTGAGAAACATTCTAAGGCGGAACGCCTTGCCCATCAGCAAGAAGTAGATGAGTTCTGGAAGGCATGGCGCGAGTACGAGGAAAAGATTCGCCCTCTTCTATCCCCTGCCCTGCAACGACTTCACGACACACAGGTAGATGACGGACTCATTCGTTCATTGTGGATTGATCCCGCGCAAAACATGGTGAAGTTGTGCCTTTGTTGTGGTGATCTTCGAGTAGGCTATTATGATCTCGATTTGACCTACTATGATGTGGAATTGACGCCACAACTGATCACGCTACTTTGCCTCACCGCTCACCATGAGCATACGGAAATTCAGGACGATGAGGTTGATATTGAGACAGGCAAAGCGGGAACGGAGCCTCCGGCACCAATTTACATTCACCGGATTTTATGGCGTACTATGATTCGTACAGACCGCTTTCCCCTTAAAGGAACTCCCGCCTTTCTCTACAACCTGGAGCCTGAAATTGAACTACGCTTCGGTAGTTTAGACCTTGAAATTACACCCCGTAAAGACCGCAAATTTCATAAGAAGAAAGATTTTATTACTGTGTTACACGCTTGGGGAGAAAATGAAGAACCCATTCTGATTTGATTTACGCTATGGTTCGGTAACGTCAGGGAGAAAGTGATCGTCCAAAGAAAGACCCATTTACTTTTAAGGAGAACTTCTGCTCATGCTCACCGCTCTACTCGCCCTCGCCCTTCCCGGTCTTTTGATGCCGCACTTCCCTGTGAAACCCATTTCTACACTCGCACAGATTCCAACGACTCAGGGAACAAAATTCGAATCGAAAAAGGAATCTCGCGACGTTCGGGCGAAATACCTGATTACGGTTGCCGATGACTTTATCGTGGATGTTTACCACAATGGACGAAGCGTTCCTCTTGTCAAACGCGAACTGCTTCAAGAGATTTTCGGCGCTACCGTCGAACGCATCAACGTAGAAATCAAAAAGGGCGATTGGCTTGTCTTCAACGTTGTCAACAACAAACTGCGCTGGGGCGGGGCTTATTACTTCGCGGTGGCGGGTTGTTTCGCTCCAAACGAGTTTGGCTTTGTCTCCGACGCAAATCAAGGGAATTGGGCGGCGTGTGATTCCCCGAAGGACGCCGAAAACTTCATCGCATGGCGTGAGGCACTGATGCACCGTCCCGCGCAAACGGTCAGCACTCCCTGGGATCAGGGCGATACGCTAATTCGACAAACTGCGGGCGATAAGTTCAAGGGCACTTCGATCTGGGGAACAAGTCGTAACACCTGGATTAAAGTGTTAATCGAGTAGTGTTTGGTTGAATGGTGAGGGTAACGTAAAATGGAAGTCTGTTTCGAGGTAAGCAAAATGAGAACAGAGGATCACAGCGAATGACGGGTCCAGGAATTTTGTTTCAGGCAAGTATCTTCTGCTTTTTGCTGGCGGTCGTGCTGGGAGGCTACGCGGTTTTACAGCACATCTCCACGACACTTCTAGAAACTCTCGTTGCCGTCACCGGGTTGGGTTGGATTGGACGAAAATCCACCGACTTAAAACGTATGACTGCAAAATCGAAAGCCTCTCGCAAAGTAACTCCACTTGTGCAGGAACTCATTCCGCAACTTTACGGCGAGTACACGCCTTACGTTGTGGAAGCGGCGGAAAAACTTGGCGAATCACGTGACGTGACGGCGGTTCCTGCCCTCTGTGCCGCCCTTGAAGCAAGCGTGAACGCACAAAAACCGGGCTGGCGTGATGTCTCCGCTGCCCTCGCCGATGCCCTTGCCTCAATAGGTGACGGACGCGCTTTACCCCTTCTCTACAAACTCGAAAACGTGCGCGGTATCGGCTTTATCCCGAATATTCGCTCTGCAATCGCTCGAATCGAACCTCATTCAAGCCTGTTGCGCCCTGGTTCCGAAGCCGATGTTGCCCAAACCGAAACGCTTTTGCGTCCTCTTCCGAACCGTGACTCTGTAGAACCCCCTGCCCAACTCCTTCGCCCCAGCAACCGGGACTAAGCAACTACATTTCCCACCCCCTTTCCCCTTGAGAAAAGGTTTATCTTGTCCTTTAAGGGATCAAGTGGGTGGGAATTGCATGGAGTCCACGCAGGGAGAAGTCATGCGAACCGTTGAGCAGGAGTTTGTGATTGGGGCATCTTTGTAGCCGGGGAATTTATTCCCCGGACTCACCTATGAGGAGAGTTGAGATTTTCCTCTTTATTTATCCTGCAATGCCGCCACGCCCGGAAGTTCCTTGCCCTCCAGAAACTCCAATGAGGCTCCGCCCCCCGTCGAGATATGCGTCATTTTGTCGCTAAAACCGAGTTTCTGTGCGGCGGCGGCAGAGTCCCCCCCTCCGATAATCGTGATTGCGTGAGAGTCCGCCATTGCCTGAGCGACACCGATAGTCCCGTCCGCAAATTTAGAATACTCAAAAATTCCCATGGGACCATTCCAAACGACGGTCTCCGCTCCTGAAATGGCTTCGGCGAAAAGTTTAACAGATTCAGGGCCGATGTCGGCTCCTTCCCAATCGGCAGGAATTTCGGTGACGGAAACGGTCTTCGTTTCACAGGCTTCTTGCCCCACATCAAAGGGATTTTTGTCGGTGATGATCGCATCTACAGGCAAAATCAGTTTGTCGCCGGAGGTTGCCAGGATTTCCTTGCAGAACTCAAGGTTGGACGCATCGAATAGCGATTTCCCGATTTCGTATCCCTTCGCCTTCTGAAAGGTGTACGCCATGCCGCCGCCTACGATCAGTTTGTCCACTTTCGTCAACAGTTGCTTAATCACTGAGATTTTGTCTTTGACTTTCGCTCCACCGAGAATGGCAATAAAGGGACGCTTAGGATTGTCGAGGGCAGAACCAAGATAATCGAGTTCTTTCTTCATCAAAAAGCCCGCAACGGAAGGGAGAAAGTGCGTGACGCCCTCAGTGGAAGCATGGGCGCGATGCGCGGTTCCAAACGCATCGTTGACGTAGATATCACCGAGCATCGAAAGCCGTTTTGCAAATTCAGGATCGTTCGCTTCTTCCTGCGGGTGAAATCGCACGTTTTCGAGCAGAACGACCTGCCCATTCTCCATATTGTCAATGAATTCCGCGACCTCAATGCCGTAGTCTTCATCAAGTAGCTCGACGGGTTGCTCTAACAATTCTTCAAGCCGGATCGAAATGGGTTCGAGCGTGTATTTCGGAGTGACGCCTTTGGGTCTACCGAGGTGCGAAATAAGAATGACTTTCGCGCCCTTTCCGGTCAAATACTGGATTGTGGGCAGAGCCGCCGTGATGCGGTTGTCGTCGGTGATCGCTCCGTGTTCGTCCTGCGGCACATTAAAATCCACGCGCACCAGCACGCGCTTACCGGTAACTTCAATGTCTTCAATCGTTTTTTTATTCATGCTCATGTTGGGTGAGTGACTCCTGTAGTGGGGATAGCGCAAGCGGGGAGATGCCCCTGTCTAACACGCTTTTGGCTTGCGTTTCGTTCGCAGGAGTTTAGCCTAAAGTGGGGGTTTGAGTCAACCGTCGTTTTCGGATTTGTCGCGCATGAGTTTTCAGGTGAAGGTGTCCCATGAGGACGGCTTGCGTGACGGTCAGCCCCCCGGCAACAGGATGAGAGAACACGGGTTTGTTGAGATCTTGAGGCTCCAGGGTTTCAATCAGGGATTTCAGCCATTTTTGCGTCACTTCCCACTCTTTTAGCAAGTCTGGAAGAGGCATTAGTCCTTTGGGGAGCATCGTGGGGGAGGGAACGGGGACACGAACATTGTATTTCAGAATGAACATGACAACCGGATAAGTCAAACGATCTCTGAGGTTGCGCTTTTGCTCGATGAGTTGTGAGGAATCGGGAAGATTGCTCAATACTTCTTTCTCGGCAACGACAAGATGTTCTACAATTTCGAGGATTGACCAGAGATCGGGTTGCGGTTTTGCCGTGAGGTTTTCAGCGTCCAACGCCTTTACTTCGTCCAGAAGGAAAAGCCGTTCCCGATTGCTCTCCGCAAGAATTTCAAGAAGTTTTTCGCGTGTCATAGTCCTACTCACAGGGTTTCCAGTTTCGTGCCCCGCCCTTTAAGAAGTGCGACTTCCTCCTCCAGAGCAAAAAATCGTGTGTTCAGTTCCGGTGAGGTTTACAGGGTAGAACCGGAGGGCAGGGCGCGTTGTTCATTTTTCAGCAAAGCGTTTTCCAATCGAAGAAGCAGATTCTTTCGATCACGCGCCCCAATTTGCCTGTCCCGATCTATCTCAAAGAGAATTTGACGGACGGTATCGCTCAGATCATCGAAATCCGCTTGTAACGCTTTGATGTCGGCGGTGTTTTTCTGAGTGTCATTGGCGTAGCCGACCAACTGTCGGATAATTTCGAGAAGTGATTTTAGCATCTCATCTTCTCCTGAGATTCGTCCTCATGAGTTGAATCGCTTGCATTTTCGCTCGCGTTCTGATTCGAGACAGGTCAATTTCCTTCTGATCTCGATCAATGATTTCGCGAATCCGCTTCATTTCAGTCACCGTCTCATCAAGCACGGCTTTGATTTGCGCGGATTCTTCGGCAGTCGGTTCCTTTGTGAAAATGTCGTCTATTGTTTTGTGCGCCTCCGGTCTCTTCTATACACTACGGGCGGGTAAATCGAGAAGGTTTCACGCCTTTCGCACGATAAGTTTACGTTGCATGAAGAGTGACGCTGACAGGGAAAAGCAAAAGCGGAAGAGCAAAATTTGCCCCTCCGCACAGGAATTTGTGATCAAGATACAGAACGAAATTGATCTGGCACTCCCATTTTAGTTCGATTTACAGTCCCTTTTGCGCGAGGAAGTGAAGCAGATCACCGACGCGGCAGGAGTAGCCCCATTCGTTGTCGTACCATGCGACAACCTTCACCATATTGCCCAGACCAATCGTGTCTATCGCGGAGAAAATAGAAGAGTGGCTGTTGCCCTTGAGGTCAGTAGAGACAAGAGGAAGTTCCGTGTACTGCAAAATCCCCTTCATTGCTCCGTCAGCGTACTCTTTGACGGCGGCATTGATCTCGGAAACGGTCACATCTCGTGCGAGCAGTGCGGTAAAGTCCACAACGGAGACGGTGGGAGTGGGAACGCGGAACGCCATGCCCGTGAACTTGCCCTGCAATTCGGGGATCACAAGACCCACGGCTTTTGCGGCTCCCGTCGAAGAAGGAACGATATTTTGCGCGGCGGCGCGGGCGTCGCGCAGGTCTTTGGCGGCGGTGTCCTGCAATTTCTGCGAGTTGGTGTAGGCATGAATCGTGGTGAGCAAGCCTTTTTCGACACCAAATTTATCATTTAGAACTTTGGCAACGGGCGCGAGTCCGTTTGTGGTGCAGGAAGCGTTCGAAATAACGTGATGCCTGGACGGATCGTAGGCATTATCGTTCACACCGAGTACAATTGTCAGGTCTTCGTTTTTCGCCGGAGCGGAGATGACGACTTTCTTGACCGAGTCGCGCTTGTGGGCAACGGCTTTGGTGGCATCAGTGAAAAATCCGGTGGACTCGACCACAATGTCTACATCCTGGCTTCCCCAGGCAATCGCAGCAGGGTCACGCTCAGCGAAAACTTTGATTTTTTTGCCGTTGACGACAAAGCCTTCCGCTTCTGCGGAGATTTCGCCGTTGAAGGGACCGTAAGTGGAGTCCCACTTAAAAAGGTGTGCGTTTGTTTCGCCGTCCGTCAAATCGTTGATTGCAACGACATCTACGGTGTCAGCGTGACGCTCTAAAATTGTGCGGAGTACGATGCGCCCGATGCGCCCAAAGCCATTGATTCCTACGCGAACTGCCATGATTGAAGTATCCTCCTCGATATGTAAATCCCGCGCTCAATGTGCTTCCGGCGCGAAATCATTGCAACGGCGTGTGACGCACGCGATTACAGGAAGATTTTAGCACGAATACGCACTTAGAATCAAGGGCGACTCCTCTCCACATAGAAGGTAATCGCAGGTATACTCGTGGAAATGATTAGCCGTCGCATCACCTCACAGATCACCCGAATCCCTCTTGCCTGGAGCAACGTCTATGCCCTGACCGATCCGCTCACCTTTGAGACGACGCTGATTGACACAGGATTACAAAAAGACTTGCCGCGCCTTTTGGAAGGATTGGCGGAGATTGGCGTCTCTCCTCAAAAGGTAAGACGGGTTTTGTTGACGCATGGACACTGTGACCATGCCGGAAACGCCGCTTATTTTGCTGCAAAGGGAGCGGAGATCGTAGCGCACTCGCGGGAGTTGCCCTACCTTCTCAAGCCTCGTCGAACTTACGCGCCTACCGGATTACGCAGATTTTCGCGTCTGCTCTCCACCCTTTTGTTTTTTGCGGGTGAAAAACTTTATCCGGTTGAACGAATGGAACGGGTCACGCCCTGCGAAAACGGCGATGTGATTTTCACTCCTCTCGGCGATCTGGAAGCAATTCATTCCCCTGGACACACGCCCGGTCACCTCGCTTTTCTTCATCGTGAAAAGGACATTCTTTTTAGTGGAGACGCAATTCTCAACATCATCCCCGTCAAACTCACCGCCTCCCCAAGCCTTCCCCTGCGTGTCTTTACTGAAGATTGGAGCGAGGCAAAACTCTCGGCACAAAGTTTGGTTGCACTTAGACCCGAGCAAATGCTCTCCGGTCACGGCTCTCCTCTGACAGAAAATACAACGAAAATCCTTCAAAAATGGGCAAGGACTCTGAGAATGTGATTTATTTCACAATCTAAGGTTTTGATGAAACGAACGCCTACCCCCTGTCCGTAGGGAAGAGTGTGTACATTGGAGGAACACACAATGAAAGATTATTTCAACCCTGTGATACAGGAAAAGACGGGAGTTTTACAAGAGCGAGACACGGCTCCTCTCCCGGATCGGATCAAAATTCAACTGGAAGCCCTGCGGCGTGAGCGCATCGCCTCCTTTGTCAAAGCGACAAAGACAACGACACCGAAAGCCACTTCGGCCCTTGAAAATCAGGTGGATGCGCTTCTTGAAGCGGTGACTGACTTCGACCGATTGCAACAACTGGCATTGTTGACTTCGCGTGGTGGGCAAATCAGGGTAGAAGCAGACCGGCTTATGATCGCTACTCACGCGGAAACGTTCGTTACACTCGTCGAAAAATACGCGGAGCAAAGCGGCACTCATTCGCTCTCTTCTGCTTTGTTGCCTTCCTTCCCTCTCCCCCTCGAAATCATCGAGTAGGCAGAAGGGAACGCCCTTTTCCATTCTATTTCGTTCGCTCAGGATGCCCCGGTAAACTTTTCGTTTATCGGGGCGTCTCTGTTATTCTCTCCCGGATTTCAAGGTGAATTCCCCTGTTCGTCGTTAGACCCCCTCCCATTTCCTGAGAAAAATCGCAGAGAGAACTACCCGTAAATCCGCCGGGAAACGTGGAAGAAAGATAGCAATGAAACCTATTTTTGCAAAGTGATTGAGAGAGGCGACGAGGGAGAGCAGGACATGAGAACGAGGAAAATAGCACGAGAAACCTGGGTAATTGCTCTGATTGGCATTCTTGATCTGATGACCACAATCCTATTTATCCGGCATCATGGAGCCGAAGAAGCGAACCCGCTCTTTCACCGATACTGGCAAATGGGAATTCCTGTCTTCGTTCTGGCGAAGTTAGTTCTGCTCTTAATTCCTCTCGCAGTTCTGGAATGGGCAAGACAGCGCCGCCCCCGATTTGTAAGACTGGCACTGCGCGTGGGGATTACCGCTTACGTGGCAATGTATGGAGTTGGCTTTACGCAACTCAATTCCCAGGCGGTTGCAACGAAAAAGTATGAAAAGGTCGCAAAAGAAGCGGGAACCGCACCGGGGGTCGTCGAAATTCGGTCACGATTGGCGGTCTGGCACGCTGACCAAAGTAACCTGCCGGAAGAGTCTTTTCGCGGTCGCCATTCCTCCCCTCCCAATCTTGTTGGTCTTACTGAATAAAAATAAAATTGCCTCACTGAAACTAAGTCTCAGTGAGGCAATTTTCGTTTTTACAACAGAAAACTTACTACGAGGCAGAACTATTTCTTCATTTTGTAAGAAACAAGTTCCCCACCTACTTTGTTACCCATAATTGTCATTTCTTGCTTAACAAGTCCTACTTTTGGGGCAAACCAGTAATCGTTCGGTATGGTCATCGTGGAGCCTTTTTGTGCGACGGTCAGTATCATGTGAACTTTCGTGGCGTTGAACGTTCCTGCCGCAGTCTTCAGAGACACCGGTTTGGAGGCGGAAAGTACTGCGGAGGCTTGCGATATCTCACCATTGACATTGATCGTTCCCTTCCATTTCCACCTCATGCCGGGCTTCATCGGGAACTGAATAATGGGAACCGGTGGACTGAGCGTACTCGTTCCCCCCGCGCCTGCCGCAAGACGTGAAATTGACTTCGAGGAAATCTTGTACTTCTCGGTTTGGACCGTACGCCCATTCATTTGATAATCCAGTGAGGCAACACCATTTTTGTTGTCAGTGACGGTGATGTCCTGAACCAGAGTTTGTCCGCCCGCTTTCATACTGATCTTCCAGGTGCTACCCACTTTCATGGGCCAGTAGTCAAGAGCGGAACTTTGAGCCTGACTCACAGAAGGAGTTAAGGCTCCAAAAATCAAAGCAACGGTAAGGGAGTAAATTGTTTGTTTCATTAGGATTCCTGTAAAAGCGTCTCGCGTAGTCGCTCAAGGCGTCCACGCACTGAGCCGTCAATAATGGTATCTTGCATTCGCACGATAATCCCGCCGAGAATGGCGGAGTCAACATGAGTTGTGAGTTCGATGCTTTCCCCGGTACGTTGTTGAAGGCTCGTTTTCAGGCTTTCAAGTTCGGCATCGGTAGGTGTAACGGCGAAAGTGGCTTCGGCACGAATCAAATGATTATTCGCGTCGGTCAGTTGTCCGAGTTCGTAGTCTACGGCGTCCAGAACAACCTCGCGTCGCTTATCTACGAGTAACAACAAAAAGGAAAGCGTAATCGGGTCTACCTGATTACCGAAAATGTCCTTGAGCAAAGTTCGTTTTTTTCCGGAAGGAACGAGCGGACTTTCCCACATCTCCACGAGTTTCGGGGTGCTTTGCATCAGTTTGATGAGATCAGAAATATCGCCTCTCACTGCCGGAAGTTTGTCACTTCGACGGGCAACCTCGAAAAGTGCGGTGGCGTAACGTTTTGCGGCGCGGATGTCTTTTGCCATGCTCGGTTAGGCTCGCTTTCCGGAAGTTGCAGTCGTGGTGATAAAGTCGGAGATCAAGTTACGTTGCACTTTTTCGTCGGTAAGATCGACGACGGATCGCTCGGCGGCATCAAGGGTAAGTTGCACGATCTGGCGGCGAAGCAAAATGCGCTGGCGAATCTGCTCTTGCGCCATGTCCTGCTCGGCACGACGCTTAATCTGTTCCGCGTTTTGCTGTGCCTCTGCAATAATTTGCGCTCT
>JACMPS010000551.1 GCA_014377395.1 Chthonomonadaceae bacterium | reverse complement strand
TGCAACCCGATCACACCTTGCTCGTGAAAACGCAAAATGTCGTTGCTCTGACAATCAATCCACCTACGACGCCGGACTGGAAAGGCTTGCGAAAAGTGGCACTGGACGGGCAAACCCTGACCGTGAAGCCCGGAACAATTCACCTGCGGAAAACGGCGGAAAAGTGGAGCGTCGTTCGCACAAACAGTGAGAACAAACTCGCCAAGCGGCACAATCTGCAGGGGCCCATTGACGACGCTTTTATGAGTGCTTTTGTCATGGTGCGCCCCACAGGAAAAGCAATCAATCCGGCGGTTGGTGCGTGGGTAGAGGGTGAAATGCAACACGCAACGAAACACTGGCAGCGACAATTCCGGGGTGAGGCTCCCGTCAAAAACGATACCGAACTTACCTCCGCCGACATTGCCGGAAAAAACCTGATCCTATGGGGCGACCCTTCGAGTAATGCGGTTCTCGCAAAAATCGCCGGGAAGTTGCCGATACGCTGGGACGCAAAAGGGATTCATGTAAACGGACAAACTTATAATTCGGTAGCAAATGTTCCTGTTCTGATCTATCCGAACCCATTAAACCCGAAGCGTTATGTCGTGATCAACAGCAGTTTTACTTTCCGTGAATACGATTATCTGAACAACGCCCGACAAACACCGAAACTTCCTGATTGGGCAGTCGTAGACATCACATCACCACCGACTTCGCGCACTCCCGGCAAGATCGTTGAAGCGGATTTCTTTGGGGAGCATTGGGAAATGATGAAAAGTTCGGCGCATTAAGTCCACGCAGGTTGAAATCTTGCGAACCGTGTAGGGGCGTCGCTTGTTGCGCCCGTTCGTATGCGTTTTGCTACGCCCATTTATGATCTTGCCACGCCCGTTTGTGATTGGGGTGCTTTCGTAGCCGGGGAATTTATTCCCCGGACTACTTCTTCGGGGGACTCCCTTCGGGAATTTTTCTCACCTCCCTGCTTAAGTCCAATCGAGGACAAAAAGATGCCGACAATGCGCTCAAAAATCTCTTTGCCGTTTGTCGTTCTCGGTTTTTGTGGAGTTCTATGGGGATCGCCTGCCTCCGCACAAACCCCGGATGATGAGGACAACATCGTCCGAAAACCGACACTGATTTTTCCGCAACTATTCCCGAACCCCACCGGAACAAACGGCTATGAGGATTTGGTGAGGGCTTGCGACGCTCTTAACGAGTCAGCAGTTTTCAAGCGAATCGAAGCAAAAGAATTAGAAGCAAAAGAAATGGAACCCACTGAAGCCGGAAGCGATCTTCGCGAGATACGCACTATTTTCGAGGATCCGCCCGTGCAGAAAGCCCTGCTTCTGCTGAAAAGCGCACTGCAAAAGCCCGTTCTATCTCCGAACAAACCCGGTGAACTCAGCGTGAACACGGTCTTTCCGCAGTATCACTTTTTTCGGAAACTGGCACGGTTGCTGAGCCGCAAAATTTCCGTAGATGCGGCGGATGGGAGGGGTTACGAGGTCATTGAGTCAACCGAAATGATCTTGCAAATCGGCAATGCAACCGGGCAGGATACGATGATGGGCGGACTTATCGCAATCGCAATTGATGCAATTGCGTTGGATCACACCTCGCAATTTGTCGCGCAACTCTCCCACAAAGATTGCAATCGCCTCTATGCGTCTCTGGCTTCGCGCCTGAATTCTCCCTCTGATGCGGCAAGACTTTATACAACCGAATGTGACCTCTTAGCGAGACATATGATCGAGGTTCGCGATGATAGAGTTGCCGCCTCGACTCTCGATAAAGCCGAGATTGAGCGTCTCTATCAGACTTCCCTGGCACACATCGAAACCGCTTACCGAATCGCTATCGAGAACGTTTCATTGCCCCCCTCGAAACGCAAGGATTACGCTTTTCCCGAAGATGCGGACCCCGAAATTGTTGCAGGTGGTTCGTTGTACCTCCAGACCTCACGTCAGGTTTTGGAGAAATACGATCAAAATCAAGCACAATTAAGACTTCTAGCACTCCATGTCGCGATCAGAAAATTTCGCTGGGAGCATGATCGCCTTCCCGCCACGCTCAAAGAGTTAAAACATCCTGAACTACTGACCGATCCCTTCACGGGCAAACCTTTGCTTTATTCGCTTTTACCGGAGAACAACACTTATGATCTCCATGCCGCAGGAGCCATCATTTACAATGGAGCAGGCAAACCGACCAAACGTCGCTCCTCCGTTTACGTGCCGCCCCTTCCACTCGACGATTTTGGGTTTCCTGTAAACCGCGAAACGCCTTGACACGCCGGGAGGAGTTCGCTATAATGGCTTATAAAGGACGCTAAAACGTGTGAGCCAACCCAAACCAAAACAAATCAGGGGAGCCGATGTTGCTCGTGAAGCGGGTGTCTCCCAGAGTTCCGTTTCGCTTGTGCTGAGTGGCAGACCGGACACACGCATCCCGGAAGAAACGCGCCAGAGGGTCTTGGAGGCAGTGGAACGCCTCGGCTATCGGCGCAACTCAGCGGCGCGTTCCCTTGTCACCGGAAAAAGCGGGCGCATCGGTGTGGTTCCCTCACACCCCAACTCTTTTACAAATCGGGATTACTATTACGGTGCGTTGCTGGCGGGCATTATGGGCGGCGTCATAGATAGAAACCTGAATGTTCTGCTCCATTCTTCCGGTTATCCTGACTGGAAAGTGCTTTTCGAGGATGTCACAAACGGAAGCGTAGACGGGGTGATTCTCATCGGGCGTGACGCAGGCGATCCACTCAGTCTTGCACTGCTCAAAGCCGCTTTTCCCGTTGTTTTCATTTCCTGTTATCCCGAAAATTTGCCATGCCATGCCATAGACTGCGACAACGAAGAGGGCGGTTATCTTGCGGCAAAGCACCTTCTGGAGTCGGGCTATCGTCGGCTGAGGGTGTTGAGCAAAGGCTCTCCCACTCTTTTCAACAGGGAAAGGCAAGCAGGGATGAAAAGAGCGGTCTCGGAGGCGAACCTGCCCCCGGAGACACTGACCCTTTTGGAAGTACCCGACCTAAATGAAAGTAATGGGCGGGAATGGACAAGTAGCGTGATCCTTCTTCTTGGCGATTATTCTTCCGTTCCGACCGCCCTCTTGACGGGCGATGAATGGCACGCCACTCGTTTTGCAAAGTTTCTCTCTGAACTCGGACTTTCGGTGCCGGAAGATTTTGCAATCGTCAGTTTCAACTCAACGGAGGCAAGTGCGCTCTGTTGTCCTCCGCTTACTTCGGTGCGTCAGCCGCTCTATAAGATCGGAACGCTTGCCTGTAAAACGCTTTTAGGTTTGATCGAAGGTGAGAAAGGGGTGCCACAGGTGCAACGTCTCTCTGTTCGGCTCGATGTGCGGGCTTCCACTCGAAATGTAGAAGAGGGCAAACGATAAATCCATTTGATTAATCAAAGACGATTCGATTTTGGCGATTGGCGAAACCACTTTCCGACCTGCTCCAGCCTGCTCCAGAAGGTACTGATGATGCGCTCCCCATTTTTATTGCGGTCAGTTGTTTTCGGTTTCGGTGGACTTTTGTGGGGACTGCC
>JACMPS010000550.1 GCA_014377395.1 Chthonomonadaceae bacterium | reverse complement strand
ACTTTGACGCAGAGTGAGAGACGTTGTTGCAGTGAACGCAAAAAGGAACGCAATTAATTCAGGGGAAAAGCAAAGTGGCAAGCATCATCAGGAGCCTCTTGCGAAAGACGCCCGTGCCTTTTCTTCTGTAGTGAAGAGGCATGGGCGTTCTGAACGGTAGTTTTAATCGCCTGGAGTGACAGGAAAGGGCAGGTAGTCGAAAACGCTTGGTACGTGTCCCTCCAACTGTTGCAGAGCGGCAGAGACCACTCCGCTAAACTCCGGCAATTGAAGGGTGTTCGTTTTCATCCGCATTGCCATCAGTAATCCCATCGCTCGGTATCTGTCCTCCACCGAACACTTTTCGTTTCCAGCGATGAACGCCAGAAGACGTGCCGCATCAAGGGTAGGCGATTGATTGAGCGGATCGAACAACTCCGTGCAGGGGTTGTGGCTCACATAGCGTTCCCACGAAGGAAAGGCGAGTTCCGAAGGAAAGGTCAGCCACCCGCGCACCAGTATCTGCCGCCACCGACTGTACAGTTTCGAGGTGTCGAGTGCCACGTTGTACTGAGACAACCGCTTCTCGATCACGCGGCGACTGAAATTGAGGAGCCGCAATGCACTGTGCGTCTCCTGTGTGAAAGTGACCCCGTCTTTGCGCGAGTAGACGCCGAGTTCGTTTCCGGTCTTGTCCTCTCTGAACGCCTGAAAGCGTACCTTTGTAGTCAACCGATAATCGCCCACGCGCCGCAACGAGTACAATTCATTGAGGCAGACGGCTTCCCGATACACCCCGCCCGGACTGAGCCTGACAAATTCGGGCCCGCCCGTTGCGCTTACCGATGACCCATCAACGACAGTGGTGAACTTCGTTTTCGGCAGAAGCGGAACTTTGTTGCCCGCTTCGTTTTTGAGTTCGGGAGAGAGCCAACGGCTCTGATATGGAAAGTACAGCGTGTATGCTTCTTTGCTTTCGTTGGTGATTTCGACAACGAGAAAAACGGGTTCCTGCGAAACGAGGCTCGGTTTCCCCGACTGCTTTTTCAAGGGGGTAAACCAATCCTTTTCTTTGGGTTCGCTTCCGTTGGGTTGTGCGGAAGCGTTCTCAAAATTAACGGTACAAAGTTCGGTTTTGATCTTCAGGACTTCGGGTTTCTGAGCGGACACCGCCGTCCCCCAACCTATTAGAAGCGCAAAACCAACGATGACTTTCCCTACATTTTTCAATGAAATCATGATCTCTCTCCTCAACGAAAAGACGGACTCCCCTTTATCCATGAGCATTATAGAAACTTTGCTGGGGAATGTCAAGCATTTTCACAGAGAACGCAAAAATAAGTGCAATTATTTTAGACAGAAAATGATAAGAGCGAAAACAATTTTGCCCCATGTATCATCAGCAGAGAAGTTCTGTGGAAGTCCCTTGGGGAAACTCTTCGCATTTTCTAAATTCTTCTCGATCCTAGCCGTTGCTTGACTTCCGAAGAGAAGACCGGGTAGAGTAGAGAGGTGTCCTGTAAAGTTCTTATTTAACCCCGCCGCAAATAATCCCCGTCTGTTGCCATTGCGGACAACCCTAACCTCAAGAGGAGGAACAGATCGTGTCCCTTCGCATTTTCTCGGCATCTCTAACGCTCGGTACTCTCACGCTTTCCCCGTTTGCACACGCGCAAATCACAATCTATAAGGATGAAAGCCTTTTCCTCGCCGCAACAGGAGCCACCTCAGTTGAGGGCTTTGAGAGCCTGTCCCCTCGCGCTCGTCTGGATACCCCGATTGTCACGCCGTCTTTCACCGTCACGCCCGATCCCGGTTTGATCGGAGTCCAAGACACGCCTATTTTCGGTGCCCACGCCACCGAAGGCACAAAGTTTCTGCTCGTCTACCGCGAAAATCAGGTGTCTGGCATACGCATTGATCTGAATGCCCCGACCCGCATCTTTGGATTCACGATCACCGATTGGAACGACGGCTCAGGCGGCGGCATCTTGTCTTTAAGGACGAATGTCGGGGAGGCACAGGGTACAGTCGTTCTCGACAATCCCACTCCGGGCTTTCCCAATGGCAATGAACATTTCTACGGAATTGTACAGGACACCCCCTTCACACAGGTTTTCCTGAGCGACACCGTGTTGGACGACGCTTTCGGAATTGATGCCGTCCGCACAAACGCCGTTCCCGCACCCGGTGCGTTTGCAACCCTCTTAATTGGGGCGGTTCCCGGTCTCTTTTTGCTACGCCGCCGCAAATAAAACGCCTTTCTTCAAGGCAAACAAAAACGAAGCTCTTCCCCGGAAAGGAAAAGAGCGTCGTTCTTAATTTTAACTTTGTTCGCCTACTCGCGGGTGCTGAGCCCCTCCTGAGTGCGAGACATCTGCATCCACTTTTCTGCAATCTGAATTCCGTTAAGGGCAGCCCCTTTCAGGATTTGATCGCCGGAAAGAAAGAGTTCAATCGCGTCCTCATTCGAGAGGTCTTCCCGAATTCGTCCTACCAGCACCTCGTCCCGTCCCGACGCATCTATCGGCATGGGGAAGAAGTTCTCCTCTCGATTGTCCACGACTTCGACGCCGGGGAATTTTGCGAGTGCCTCCCGAATTGCGGAAATGGAGGGGCGTTGTCCCGCCTCAAATTCAATGTTGACACTTTCGGAGTGAGCGCGAAGCACGGGAACCCGAATGCACGTCGCGGAAAGACGCAGATTCGGCTCGTGCAGAATCTTGCGCGTTTCGTTGATCATTTTGCGCTCTTCCTCGTTGTATCCGGTCTCATCAATCTTCGTGTTATGCGAAAACAGGTTGAACGCAATCGGATAAGGGAAGACATTAGGAGTAATCGGGCGATCCTTGAGAACATCGTTTGTTTGATCGAGCAATTCCTGCATGGCTTGCGCCCCTGCCCCACTTGCCGCCTGATAAGTCGAGACAACGACGCGGCGCACCGGGGCAAGCGCACGAATGGGAGCGAGTGCCATCAGCAAAATAATTGTGGAGCAGTTGGGGTTGGCGATAATGCCCCGATGCTTTGCGATGTCCTCCGGGTTGACTTCGGGAATGACAAGAGGAACATTCGGGTCCATTCGGTAGGCGGAAGAGTTGTCAACAACGAGTGCACCTGCTCTTACCGCGTCCGGTGCGAACTCTTTTGTCCGAGTGCCTCCTGCCGAAAAAAAGGCAATGTCAATGCCCTCAAACGCATCGGGTTCCAGCAAATCAACCGGATAAGCCCGCCCCCGGAACACGAGAGAACGCCCCACGGAACGTTCCGACGCCAGCAAACGCAAACTCTCCAACGGAAATTCTCGTGAAGCCAGCAAACTCAGAAATTCCGTCCCGACTGCTCCCGTTGCCCCGGCAATTGCCACTCGATAAGTTTTCATCCCCGTGCCTCTTTATTTCTGTGCCTACACACCCTGACTATTTCATCAAACCTTGAATTTCAGTTTACTCGAAAGAGAGGGATTACGTCAATAAGAGGAAAGTGTCATAGTCAAGT
>JACMPS010000055.1 GCA_014377395.1 Chthonomonadaceae bacterium | reverse complement strand
GGAACGGGAGGACACAGCCACCTTGTTTACAACTGGAAAAAGGGGCAAACTTACCGCTTTTATGTGACCGCACAACCGAGCGAAACCCACACGATCTACGCAGGTTATTTCTTCTTCCCGGAACGTAAAGCGTGGGGCTTAATTGCGAGGTTTCGCGCTCCTAAAGACGGCGGCTTTCTGCGTAACCTCTACTCTTTCAACGAAAATTTCGACGGCTTCAACGGACAAAAATTGCGATTTGCTGTGTTTGGTAATGGCTGGACACGGGAGGGCGCAGACGTTTGGCGCGAACTGACCGAGGCACGATTCACGCATGATCCTACCGGAAAAGTACAACGCAAAGACTACGATGCCGGATTTCTCAAAGACTGCTTTTCTCTCGAAAACGGAGGATTTCGCTCTTACGGAAAGCGGAAATACGGCGACACTTTTTCACGCCCTTTCTCAAGACGCAAGCCTCCAACAGACGTGAAGGGTCTGAAATAAGTTCAGGACAGGGTCATCGGAAGCCCTCTCGCGCAAACTCAATATTTCTGCGCGGTTGGTCTGACTACAATCTCATTGACATCTACGTCAGAGGGTTACTCTACTGCGTAGGCAATGGCACGGGCAATCGCTTCCGCAGGGATTAAATCGACGCGAAATTGCTCTACAACCGCCTTTTTCATCTCCGGGTCTGAAATTGTATTCGCCAGTTCCGACTCGGTTGCGCCCGATGCTATCACAGTCACACGGATCGTGTCCCCTACTTCCTGACGCTCAAACTTGAGAAGCGCGTTTTCAAGGCAAAGCATGAGGTTTTCGCGTTCGTGAGCGGCGTTGTCGGAGGCGCGTTCCTGCTCGAAACGCACCTCCTGTAGAATTTCGGTCAGGCGTAACAGTTCACGGCGAATTTCTTTGATCTCTTCACCGTGCGCTTTGAGAGCCTCTTTGTTTTGCTGTACGTCCCGCGTCAGAGCAATCAACTGTTCGCTGAAGTCGAGCAGTTGCTTCCACATCGCCTAAAACGAAACTCCCATGCGGTTCAGTAAGGCGCGGGTTTCGGTTTTCAGCACGGCGGTTTCCGCAAGATCACGCTCGATTTCAACCTGATAGTGACGTGAGGATTCGTTGAGACGTTGCATCTCGGTGTGCATCTCTTCAATCATGGACTTGTACTGCGCGGCGGTTTTCGGTTTTTGCTGTGTCAAAGTATCTTCCATTTTCTCTTCCTTCTCCCTGTATTGTAACGCAAAGAGGAGAAAACTCTATTTTTCTTCCAAATTATACGCGGAATCGTCTTCGGAAAGTGCGCCGACTTCCAGCTCATAAGGCGAACCGAGACATCGGCGTGTCGTTGCTTTGGCGTGTCCGTCTCCATAACTCACCGACGCCGACTTGTGATGCCGAAAATGAACTTGCCCCGCCCCATAGAGGGGATCGCTCGGCGCTCGCAAATAATTTTCCGCCGCAACAGGATCACCGAAGCCACCGTCCGCGAAAACCGCCGTTTTTGCAGGAGCCAGCATCTGTGCAAGGGCGCAAGGTGAGGTTCCTGCCCACACATCGCCCCCCACATAAGTGGCGTTGTAGGCATAGCCCGTGTAAGGACGCCCCCACGCCTCCCCCGCGAACGAGGGACACCGATTAAGGGCACCCGCCTTTGCGTAATCGCCGAGCAACCCGAATTTCCAATCGGGTTTCGCACCTGCTCTCCACGTCAACCGAAAATCCCAGGCGTTTTCCTGATCCGTATTTTTGCCGTAATAGTAGGAGGGGCAAACGTTTTCATCATAATCTTGCGCGTACAATGTCCACGCCATTCCGATCTGACGTAAATTGGAAAGGCAGGTGGTTTGTCGCGCTTTTTCTCGTGCCTGAGCGAAAACGGGAAAGAGGATCGCCGCAAGAATTGCAATCACTGCGATCACAATGAGCAACTCAATCAGCGTAAACCCCGCCCTGATTTTCGTTTCCATACTTCGCCCTCCGCGTCTCTACTCAGCAAGTTTTGGTGCAGAATTTTGCCCTTATGGTTGGGTCGAACAATCGAAATCGCATCTACTTCGGGGGACCACCCCGCCCCCGCCGAAGTGATACGCACAAAGTCAATTCGAGCGAGTGTCACTGGATTTCCCATTGAGTCTATTGCCCACAAAAGCGAAAATGCATCGCCTCCCGCCGAGTTTGCAGAAATCCCCGAAGTGAATGGATCGGAAGCAATTCGTGGGTCTCCCACCCCGTTTGTCGGGGTGACATCGGCATAGCCCCAGGTCGGTGAAAGCCGATCATCCACGCCTCCAAAGCCGTAAGTCGGGTTTGGACTTCCCTTTAAGCGATAGAAAATATCGCCCGCATCAGGGACGCCGTTTCGGTTCACATCCACCCCGACTTCGACAAGACCGGGTTCTTGAAATCGCTTATGGACGTTGCCGTTCACGTAAAACGAGTTGCCGAAAATGATAAAGTCGTAGCCGCCGGGATTGAATGCGGAGTGATAAATCGGACGATTAAAGCCTAATGTAATCGAGCCGCGATTGCCCACCGAAACGATTTCGGTCATCGAATAAGTGGGCGTCGTGATCGTGGCAGAGCGAGAAGGGAAACCGAGTGCCGTAAACGGGTCGGTGAAGCCCGCAGGTGCGCCTGTCGAATCGTAAGCGAAGACAACCGTTGCAAAATTGTCGGCGGACTGCGCTTCCGCCCTTACGATTAACAGGGAAAGTAGGGTTGCACCGAAGGCTATTCCATAGAAACCCCGCGTAAGTTTTCGGGTTCGCTTCTCGCTCTGTCTCATGGACTTATGCCCTTTTCCGGTTCAGGCGAACCCGGCGGAGGCGAAGCAAAGAGAACGCTCCTCCTGATGCGAAAGCCAGTCCAAAGACGGAACTTGGTTCGGGAACGGCAGTCGGCTGTATGCGGAACACCCCGCCCACCCCCGTAAACTCTCCCCCGACATAGAGCGATCCCGTGCCTGAGTAGGGCGAAAATCCGCCCCCCCGAAACGTGACGCTTGTAGGAAACGGGAAAGAGCCGGAGAAAGTTCCGAAATTGCTAACGAGTGGTGTTGCCCCCAGGTGAACTTCGGTGAGGGTTTTCCCGGTAGAGGCGAAAATATCCCCTTCGGAGTCAAAGGCGAAATCGTAAAGACCGGAGCCGCCGCCCCCGGAAAGTGAGATCGTCTGAACCACCGTGCCGGACGCCCCAATTTTCAGCAAGTTGCCCGCGTTGCCCACAAAGTCCGGATCGTTGGTGTCTCCGACATAAAGTGAACCGTCCATCGCAAAATCAATGCCGCCTAAATATCCACTTCCGAGATTAGAAGCGAACACGGAGGCAAGTCCGCCCGTCAATTGATAAACGGCTCCGCTTCCGGGGTCTCCCGCTGAGAGAGCATAAACCGAACCGGAGTGAAAAGCCACCCCTGCCACCG
>JACMPS010000549.1 GCA_014377395.1 Chthonomonadaceae bacterium | reverse complement strand
GCGATCACAACGATACGCGGAAACGTGACATCGGGCAAGATTGCGACAGGGAAGGAGCCGATCATCCAGGCACCAATCGCACATAAAATCAGCGTGACAAACAAAATCGGTTTGATGTTTTGCGTGGCAAAGCGACTGAGATTCATTTTTTATCGTCTCCATCGCCCGCTTTGTTGATGGGCTTCTTCTCATCCGGTTCGCCCGTCTTCTTTTCGTCGTCCGGTTTTGGCTTTTCGGCTTCTTTAACTTTTGCTTTGTCCGCGAGTTCATATTGCCCTAGCGTGACCACGTTTTCATTTGCGGAAACGCCTTTTTTAATCTCGACAAGACCGTCCTGTTCACCGCCAACTTCGATTTCTTTCTGGTGCGCCACTTTATCCTCACCCACAACGAAAACTACGGATTTTCCTTCTTTGGAAACAATTGCCTTTTTCGGAATGACAACGGCACGGGGCGAAGTGCTGAGAACAATTTCCGCCGTCACAAACTGCCCCGTCTTCAGGGCATTTTGCGAATTTGTGACAGAAAGGCGCAAAGTCAGCAGGTTTGTCAGCGGATCTACTTGCCCGACACTCAAGACGGAAGCCGAAAACGTTTTGTCCGGTGCATCCTGACTCGTTACCTTCGCCGCCATTCCAGTCGTGAGTTTTGCCCCCTCCGAAGCAGGGACATTGGCAATGAGGTTTAAGGCGCGAGGGTCAGTGATCTCGATAATCGGGGTGGCAACATCGGCGGAGTCACCGGAACTCAAGGTGCGTTTTGTCACAATCCCGCTCATTGGGGCGCGGAGTTGTGCGGATTGAGCGGTGGCTTGCGCCGCCACTAAGTCGGCTCGTTTCTGGTTTGCATTATCTCGTGCGGCTTCCGCTTCCTGACGCTTTGCGGAGACCTGCAAGGCACTTTGTTGCGCCTGTCGAACGGTGGCACGGGCTTGGTTGACTCTCGCATCACCTGCAGATTTCGCTTGTGAAAGGGTTTGTTGCGCTCCCTGAAGTCGAAGTTCCGTCGCTCTCAGGTCTTCGGTTCGCGCCCCTGCCCGGATCAGACTGAGCGACTGCGTGGCACCTTCCAACCCTGAATTCGCTACTGCGAGAGCCGTTTGTGCGTCGTTGAGTTGTCGCAGGGGAGCGATTCCGTTTTTGTTCAGGAACCGGACGCGCTCGATTTCGGTTTGCGCCCGGTCACGGGTTGCCCTTGCCTGTGCGACGAGTTGTTCGGACTGTGCGATTTCCTGCGGACGCGCTCCGGCTTTTGTGCGGCGCAAGTCGGTTTCGGCGGATTGCAAAGCGGTTTGTGCCGATTGAATCGCGTTGTCCCTATCGAGTTGCGCCGACTGCAAAGTCAAGTTTGCAAGACGCACGGAGTTGCTTTGATCCGTTTGGAGGGCGCGGGTCGAAATTTCGGATTGTCGCGCCTGTGCCTCCGCGACAGTGAGAGCCGCCGCCGCACTCCTTGCCTGTGCCACCCCTACCTTGTTGTCCACAACCGCAACAAGGTCGCCGACGTTCACCCGATCTCCCTCTTTGACGTTGACGGAAAGTAAGCGCCCCGCCACCGTCGTCGAAACTCGTGCGACGGCTCCCTGTCCCGGCGAAAGGGTTCCCTGCGCCATAAGCGTTGTTTGGATCGGCTGTGTTTTCGCAGGGGTCATCTCGACAACGGAGATCACCGCTTCTTTTTTTTCTTCGGCAGGTTCAGCACTTTTTCCTTTGCCGCACCCGGCTACAATTGTCAGCGTCAAAAGCGACAAAAGGCGAATTTCAGAGTTACGGAAAGAGGGTCTTTGCATAAGCTTTTGCATAAAATTGAGTTGAGTTATTTTGATCAAGGTAATTTCCCACCGACGGCGCGTTGCAGGGTGGCTCTGGCGGTATTGTAAAGGGTGAGGGCGCGGGCATAGTCGGTCTGCTCGGTGCGATAAACCTGTTGCGCGTCCAGCAATTCGAGATAGGTGTTCGCGCCGTTTGCATAGCCGAGTTGTGCCATTTCGAGCAAACGCTTTGAGAAATCAAGGCGTCCCTTCTGGAAGGACTCGACGGTTTTTCGTGCCTGTTCCAGATTACGGTACGAGGTTTCCACGTCAAGTCTCGCTACCCGCGTGGCTTCCTCAAAGGTGGCTTCCTGTTCTCTGAGTGCCGCTTTCGCCGAGTTCGTATCGGATTTGATGCGCCCGAAGTCGAAGATCGGGAAGATCACCCCTACCCGCAATGAGTTCCCTCCGACAGTGGGGTCGAGCGTGGAGCGACGGGCTTCAATGAGCAGGTCGGGTTGAGACTGCGCTCTTGCACCGTGAAGGGCGGCTTCTCGTGCTTCTCGAATTTTTCGAGCGGATTGCAGGTCAGGGCGAGATTCAAGGGCGGTTTTCAGCAAGGTCGGCAATGAGTAGGTGTCGGGTGAAAACGTAAGCGAATCAGTCAAAATAAGCGGTGTATCGGCAGGGAACAGAAGGAGGCTACGAAGATTGGCGTAGCGATTGGCGCGTTCGGTTTCGGCAACGGTGAGGGTTTGCTCAGCGCGGGAAAGTTCGATCTGACTTCGGATTACGTCCCGTTGCGCTACATCTCCCGCCTGAAACTGGAGTTGAGCGACTTTCGTAAATGCCTGAGCATTGCTCAGGACATTTTCGGCGAGTTGCTTTTCCACGTCGGCACGCAAAGCCTCGAAATAAGCCGTTTGTGCGGAAAGGGCGAGGCCCGTTTGTGTCCCGGTGAAGTCAAAACGCAGGGCGTCACGTTCACCAAGAGAGGCACGCACTCGCTGGCGTCGTTTGTCACCGAGTTCCACCGTTTCCGTGAGAACCGTCCCTTCGTCTAGCCCGCCCGTGTTTCTGCCGAAGGGTTGTGCGAGAGTGAGCGAAGGATTTTGCAAGGCTCCTGCCCCATTCAATCGAGCATCGGCTCCTGCAATCCGGGCGGTTCCGGCTCTCACGAGGGGGTTGCGGGATTGTGCGATCCTGATTGCGTCTTGCAGGGAGAGACGTTCGGGAGGCGGGGTTTGAGAAAATGCGCTTTGAGCCATGAGAACGGTCATGAAAACGGCGATCAAACAGATTGGCGAAGGAAACCGCACGATGAATTCTCCCTGTGTTTTCGTCTTTTCGTTTCCAACACATAACCGATCACACGCCCCTAGTATAAGACAAGAGACTTAAAACAGACTTAGATATTTCTGTGAGTTCCCTAATAATACCTCAGATGCTGACTTTGCCTCTCCATACGGTATCCTTTCTGAATAAGGAAAACTCGTAGGATGAGCCAACAAGAACCACCGCCAGACCTAATGCCCAACACAGTGCCCCTGCCGCGCACGAATGCGATGCGTCTTCTGGAGGTAGCAAAAATCTCCTACGAGGTACGTATTTACACAGTTGATGAGAATGATCTGAGTGCGGAGCGCGTTGCCGCCGAACTGAAACTCTCTCCCGAAACCGTGTTTAAGACCCTGATCGCGGAAGGCGATAAAAGCGGTTATCTCTTTGCGATGTTGCCTGCCGGAACTGAACTCGACCCAAAAGCACTCGCAAAAATTTCCGGCAATCGTCGGGTTGAACTTTTGCCGCTCAAAGAGGTGCAGAGGGTCACGGGCTACCTTCGCGGAGCAGTCACTCCCCTCGGTGCAAAAAAGGGTTTCCCGGTTTACGTAGATGAAACCGTGATGCTGTGGGAGAAAATCAGCATGAGTTGTGGACTTCGCGGAGCGCAGATTTTGATTTCGCCGGAGGACTTGCTTAGAGTGACCAGGGCGACGCTTGCGGATTTAGTCAGGCTGGAGGCAGAACAAAAATGAGTGATTTGATCACGGGATACATCGGCACGGTACAGCGTTTGCTCAGCGAAATCAGAGTGGAGGGCGTCGAAAGACTGATTGAGGCACTCCTGACGGCGTGGCACGACGGCAAAAAAGTATTGCTCTTTGGAAATGGCGGAAGTCATTCGACGGTCAGTCACATGGCGTGTGATTTCCAGAAAAACGTTCACCTTGAAACCGGAAAGCCTCTCCGCACACTCTGTCTGGGCGATCCGGTTCCACTCGTCATGGCATGGGCAAACGACACGCAATGGAGCAACATTTTCGCGCCGCAAGTGGAAACCTGGGCGGAACCGGGCGATGTCGTGATTGGTGTTAGTGGAAGCGGCAACTCCGAAAACGTCTTGAACGGCATCCAAGTCGCACGGACAAAAGGCACTAAGACGTTCGGGCTTTGCGGCTTCGGGGGCGGAAAACTTGCAGAGGTTGCCGAGTTCGCCCTTGTCACACACAGTCACAGTATGCAACACGTCGAAGACATCCACTCGATCACGCTTCATATCGCTTTTGTGGCGGTGCTGGAAAGAGCAAAATTGGAGTCTGCCGCAAAAAATCTCGTAGAATAAGCAAGGCAGCAACTTCCTCAAAGATTGGGCTTGTCCGGGCTTGCCGAAACGCTGTTACAGAACTCTCCCTCTTAAACATTTCCGAAAGAACTTTGAATACCTATGACACAATTCGCCACACAACTCATCATTTTTGGAAAACGCAATGCCGAAGACCCGGACGGGGTTTTTGGCGAAGTTGAGCAGTCGGGTTTTGCCTCGATTGAAGCGGGAAACATCGTGACCGCCTACGGGGGAAGCGAAGCGAGGCGACTGG
>JACMPS010000548.1 GCA_014377395.1 Chthonomonadaceae bacterium | reverse complement strand
GAGCCATAGGGCTTTTTGACCATGAATTCGTCCGTACCGGGCTTGTTGTCACGGAACGCTTTCAGAAATTCCTCGGAGGTTGATTGAGCCTCTGCAATGGCACGGTTCATCGCGGCATCATCGCTTGCAACATCTTTACCCCCTCCCTCAACGACACGAGCAATCTCCGCCTGTGACGTGGGGCGTTTGCACCCCACCAGCAGACAGGGGAAAAGGAGCAAGGCAAACAAGTGTAGTTTCATCATTATTTCTCCATAGCCTTTGCGCTCTATTTCTCAAATGTACCTTAACACTTAATACTTTCCCCCGAATTTCTAACGCTTTGCGGAGGCATAAACCGAGCAAACAAACTCTACCGCCCGCTTTCCCTCCTCGGCGGAGATCAGCGGACTTCCGCCCGTTCTGAGAGCCTGAACAAAATCTTCGATCTGACTTTGATGCGAGTCGCCCCACACTGCACCGGGATCGGCGGAGGTTTCGCGGGTTTGCGCTTCCTTTTCGACGGAGGCGGAACCTCCCTGTGCAACACTCAAGGCATGAGCCGCCGCCCCCTCTTCGGTATAGGTCTCGCCATTGGTCAGCGTTAAAGCACGGAGACGGTCGCCTTCGATCACGGCACTGCCCTCCGTGCCATAAATGCCGATGCGGACCGGAAATCCGGGATAAGTCGCCGTTGTCGCCGTGAGTGTTCCGACTGCCCCACTTTTGTACTCGATCAGGGCAACCGCTAAGTCCTCGACTTCAATACGTTCGTGGGCGGCGAGTCTGGTTTTCGCGGTGATGCTTTCAACTTCTCCCGCAAGCCACAAAAGCAGATCAACCGTGTGCACGCCCTGATTCATCAAGGCTCCGCCCCCATCCATTTCCCAGGTGCCGCGCCAATCTCCCGAATCATAGTAGGACTGTTTGCGAAACCATTTCACGGTGGCATCCGCCAGCAAAATTCTGCCGAGTTTTCCCATGACAATCGCGTCTTTGACAATCTGCGTCGCTCTGTCCCAACGATGCTGACTGATCACAGTGAACAGTTTGCCCGTGTTTCGCTGTGCCTCAATAATGCGGTCACAGGCTTCGGGCGTCACTTCCATTGGCTTTTCGACGATGACGTGTTTTCCTGCGTTCATCGCTCTTACGGCAATGTCGGCGTGAGTTCCCGAAGGCGTACAAACACTCACCACATCAATGTCGTCACGGGCAAACAGAGCGGCACTGTTGGGGGAAGTTTCGGTATCGAACTTACGCGCAAACTCGGTGGCGCGAGTGAGGTTTGTGTCGAAAACGGAAACCAACCTCACTCCCTCAATACGACTCAGAGCGGCGGCATGGGTGGGGGCGATCACGCCGCACCCGACAATTGCAAAACGGATTTCTGAATGGTCTTTCACGTTGACCTGCCCTTCTTTGCGAGATTTAGTTTACCACCCACTGCGTTCGAGACACAGAGACACCGAGAAGAAAATACGGAGAGATACAAAAGAGATTTTATCCACAGATTAACACCGATGGTAGGGATTAAAAGACAAAATACGAAGAAAAGGAGAAGGCGAGAAGGACGCGGATCGATACTTGTTTTTTGCTTTCTTCTTTGTGCCTTTGGGTCTTTGCGCGAGGTAATTCTCTTCTTTCCCGCATTTTCCTATTCCCTAATCCCTACCACCTTGTCTGTGTATGTCCCGGTTCAGGGTAGACTACAGAGAAAATTTTCCGAAGAAGTGATTTATGACCGACGCTACTCTGACCGCTCTTACGCCCGACACACTTGCCGCCTCCTATCGCCATTGCGAATTTGTGGCAAAGACACAGGCGAAAAACTTTTACTATTCCTTCATCACCCTGCCCCCTGAAAAGAAGGCGGCGATGTGTGCCATTTACGCCTTTATGCGCTACTCCGACGATGTGTCCGATGAGGAAGCCGCGCAGGGCAAAACCAAAGCGCAGGAACTCTCTGAGTGGCGCGTGGCACTGGATCGTGCGTTCTCAGGGGATTACGGCGATAGTCTTATTTTACCCGCCTTTCACGATACCACAAAAACCTACGGGATTCCCGCCCGCTATTTTCACGAACTGATTGACGGCATGGAGCAAGACCTCACCAAAAAGCGCTACAGCACCTGGGACGAAACGCGCCACTACTGTTATCTTGCCGCCTCAGTGGTGGGATTTGTTTGTATCCATGTGTGGGGCTTTGACGAACAGGACGGTAAGGCGATGGAGTACGCGGAAGCCTGTGGGATCGCTCTGCAACTCACCAACATTCTGCGCGATGTGAAGGAGGACGCCGCCCGTGACCGCATTTATTTGCCGCAAGAGGATTTAGACCGCTTTGGGGTGACGGCAGAAAGCCTGAAACGGGGAAACGTGGATGACAAATTTCGCGCTCTGATCCAATTCGAGGCTGAACGCGCCAAAGAGTATTATGATCTCGCGCACCGTCTTTTCCCGTATGTTCACCGTCCGGGTCGCCCAACGCTCTCGATCATGCTACGTATCTACCGGGGGATTCTGGATCGGATCGAGCATCAGAAGTACGATGTCTACTCGAAACGCGCCCGCGTCTCCACGCACAAAAAACTTTCGATTGTCGCCTCAGTCTGGTTTCGAGCGAAAACAACGAAGGAGTAAGGGGCAGGTGGTAGAAGATAGGGAAATGCAAATACGGGGAAGCCTCACGCAAAGACACAAAGGAAAGCCATGAAACTTATCAATATGCGCCTCAAGGATGAACCACCCTCGATTTCGATTGAGGCAGAGGGACACGTATGGGACATCCATGACTTATATGATTTTGAGGGCGTTCGTCAAAACATTAACGACCGCACTGTAATTTTGCTCTGGCGTCCCAGCATTTATGCTACGCCCCCTCTGTATGCCCGGGCGTTCGAGATCGTATTTGCCGAGGTGGACTATTTCGAGATCACTCCACGTGATTCAGAAATACCCGACTTCGGCGAGGATACTTGTTTAAACGGATTATTGCGTATTTTGCCTGAAGAGAATACGAGCGAACTTATTGCGAATGGATATCCAATTGAAACAGATTTTCCTGAGGAACGTTTTCATTTATGGTTTATGTTTCGGGGTGGGCAAAACATTCGGATCGGTGCAGAAACGGCAATTTTCAGAGAACTAATATCTACTCATTGATCTACCCCCGGCGAAAAGCCATAGACCTGGAAGGATGTTGAAAAAGTTTTCTCAAAGCGAAAATTTGATCGTGTTGTGTCCGAAGGACACGGGGCGGCACGCCTCACAGCGCGGAATTTATTCCTGCGGCAGATGCGTTAACTCTATTCTTCAACACACCCCAAGAATTGAAGCATTTCCACAGCCCCTTTATTTCTCGAAAGTCAGCACAGTGACGGAAAGACCCGGACAGGTTAGCCCCTTGAGTTGGTTGCCGTCGAGCGGTAGAGTTCCGGTTTGTTTCAGAGTGGGATTTGCGTCGTTCGCATCGTTTCCCGTGAAAACGGAGACCGCCGCCTTCTGATAACGAACCCCTAAATCGATCTTAATTTCGAGGTCCCCGGCTTTTTTCTTGCCTCTGTTTAAGACCCAAACGGTCATTTTTTTGCCATCAGAAGAGCGAGCCGCATAAGCCGAAACGAGCGGCGTTCCTCCCGAAACCGCAATGCGTCGCCGTTGCATAAATTGCCCCCACAGCCCGATTGCCCTTCCTGTCGGCAAAATTTGATTGTTTGTATCAAGGGAATACCAGATCGTTTGAGCGGCTTCCTTGTCGTCCATCCAGCGCGTTGTCCACACCATTGCAGAAAGGATGCGGGGCTGGAGCATGAGTTTGCCGAGCGTGTCGAAAGTGACAAGGCAATGCCCCAGCGTGTTATCCGCCTTCCAGCCGTTTGGTGAGTAATCCATCGAGTTCGTTTCCGCAACAATCACCCGAAGCCGAGCGCGATCCTCAAGGGGCGCAAATTGATCAATCGCATTCAGGGCGGTTTTTGCGTCGGCGATAAGTTCGGTGTCGGGGTGAGCGAGCAGAAAGTCGTATCCTTTCCACTCCCATGTGTTGTAAAGACTGAGGGTGAGAAAATCAAGGTGAGGAGCCGCCTTCGGGAGAAAATTCGCCCACCAGTTTCCCCCGGCACTGCCGCTTGCACCGATCTTGATACTCAAATCAACGGTTCTCATCGCCGTTGAAAACTCCGCCACGATCTCCGCCATTTCCTGCGGCGTCGAAGTCTGATTGTGCCAGTTTTCGTTTCCAATTTCCCAGTATTTAATCCTGTATTTTTTCGTGAGATTGGCGTAGCGAACCCACGCAACCGCACTTTCAATCCACTGCTTTCGGGTGCGTTGCGTGCGCGTCACGTTGTCATAGCCCACCACGCAATACGGTTCCGCTCCTACGGCGCGGGCGTGTGCGACAAAAGCGTCCACGTCCATGCGTTCGCCCTTCACCGTGCCGTAATAACCGAGCGAAACGGGATGGGGGCGCGTGTAGGGTGGCTGTGACCACAAATAAAAGTCGGATTTCTCGCCGCCGGGATAGCGCAACCACTTCACGCCCATGTCTTTAAGGGCGGCATCGAGCGGACGAGCCAAAGGGCGGTTTTTGTCTTCGTCCCGAATATAGTTGAGGTTGACCCCGATAAATTTGTCGGCGTCCTCCCTTAAAACCTGCGTTGTCTCAACCGTGAAAATGATCTTTTGTGCCTCTGCTGTGATGTGAGACGCCATGCCGAAAATCACTGCGAGGAACAACACCGTTAATTTCATCCCTGACTCCTTTTAGCCCGAATCGGAAAGAACAGGAAAACTACAAGGTTTCGCCGTTTTCTTCCGCAGGACTTTTCATCATGGAGAGCGAAACTTCCTTCTGTCAATCCAACACTCTAACTCACCTGATACCTTGATCTTCTGACCGGGAGTTGAAGACTCCCGGCAACAAGAGCAAGCGTCTTTCAGACGCAATACAAAAGTCCTCTCCTCCTAAACCCTGCGCTCCCGATCTGAGGAGAACGGAGGTCAGAACCACAGAGAATCGCGTCTGAAAGATGCTTGTTTTCTCTGCCGGGGTTTTTTAATCCCCGGTGAAGAGGTATCAGGGAGATTTCAATTGGTTACTCTTAAAGGAAATCACTCACCATGAACGTCAACGCCGACAACCTGCGTCTGCTCGACACCGATTACAACGGCTACCTCGAAGGCGACGCCGTGCTCGCCTTCCTCAAAACGTATGGCATCAACTTCTCCGCCGGTCACTGGTGCGCGGGTGGATTTGCGGACCGGTTCTGCACCACCTACAACGAAACGCCTCTCGATGAATCGGCTGTCGGGCAAATCTCACGCATTGCCGAAGCGGGGATCACAGGCGTCGAACTCAACAACGAAATGTTTCTCACGGAGCGAAACGGACACCTCCAAGTGGACGACGCAAAAATCAAGACCGTGCAGGACGCCCTCGCTCACTATGGGTGTGTTCCCACCAACATGAACACAAATATCTGGACACGCGCTTATTATCGGATGGGCGGCATCACAAACCCGGACGCCGGACGCCGCCGCGAAGCCCTTGATTATTGCTTGCAAACGGCGGAACTCGCGCAAAAACTCAACTGCCCCAGCCTTCAACTATGGCCCGGTTCCGATGGGTGGGACTATCATTTCGAGGTGAATTATGGCGAACAACTCGACTGGTTCATTGACGGTTGCACCGAAATTGCGAAAAAGGCACAGAGCCTCGGTCTTAAATTCGGAACGGAAGCAAAACAAAAAGAGCCGCGCGAAGGAAACATGATCCTCAACACAACGGCAAAGGCGGCACTCGTTGCAAAAACCGTCAATGAAGCCGTCGGAGCCACCGTCATGGGGGTTGTCATTGATTACGGACACGAGCAAATGGCGGGAAATCAGCCCGCAGACAGTCTCTATCTGTTAAAGCGAATGAACGTTCCTATCGCTAATTTCCATATCAATGCCGCGAAATACAATTCCAACGACGAAGACCGCGTGACCGGAACTGATGACATCTGGCGTCTCACCGAGTTTTGTTATGCCGCGATAGACACCGGATATGAGGGGTGGTTCGGGGAAGACCAGTTCACCTATCGAATGGAACCCGTGAAAGCGATGCGGCTTTCGATGGAGTTGTTCTCAAACGCCATGAAGAAAGCCCTCAAGATTTACGCTGTGAAGGACAATCTTGCGACGGCGCAACGCACGGGGGATGCCGGAAACGTGATTGACGTGGTAAAACGCATTCTCACCTGCGGCTAAAGAAGCAAGATTGCAGGGTAAAGTTTTGTCACATCTCTTTGCTTTTTATGAATGTTGAAAAGTGAGCGATTTTTATCTTTTCCCCCACTATCAACCTGTCTCCCCAAGACGATGGAGGAAATTTTTGCGATGAAAAAAACAATGCAATTCAGGGTCAGCGGCTTTTTGCTGTTGATTACGCTTGCCGGAGTGACGCTCTCCGGGTGTGGAGGCGGGTCTTCCAACACGACATCCCGTTCCGCTCCAACAGCCGCTACGCGCACCCGGATGGCACACTTACTTGGTCGCCAGTCCAACGCAATGAACCTCACCGGGTTTCAGTCCAATGCCGCAATATCTATGACGCCCTCAGGCGGCAGTGGAGAGGCAGTCGGCATTCCACCAAACGCCAACTCCTCGGTCGCATCTAACATCGGAGGGTACTTCCGGTATCATCTGCTTCCGATTTTTGGAGGCGGAGCCAACACCAACAGTCGTGCCTACCATGCCCCGAAATCAAAGCATACCCGCGACGGCGATAGTGGAAGTAGCGCGGGTGGAGCAGGCGGAGGCGGCGACTATGACGACTATCTCGGCTACTACCAGACGGTTGTCGAAACGCCTGGACGCCGTGAAGTCACTTTGTTTCTCGATGCCGCGAAAACTCAATCCGCCGGAAATATCCTCATGGTCTTCCCGGTAGACTACTTAACGTTTCCACAGGTGTACGAGTATTCCTACACCTTTACCGCAGGATCACAAAACGGCTCTCATGGATCGTACAATTCGACGTATAATGTGGATGGAACAGGCTCTACCACCTACAACGCAGTAGACGCATCGGGTCTGTCTTATCGAGGCTCTTATGCCTCGACTTCGGCAGGATATACCTGGACATCGGTTTCGACACAGGGAAATTCCTCGTGGCAAGACAGCGGTAACTTCCTGACGGACGGCTCCGGCACGATGACCTCTTCCGGTTCAGATGGCTACCGTTCTACCTACCTCTACAAAGCGGATGGCTCGTATACCGGGACAATCGAGGGGCCCGATCCCGGACTTCCTGCCACAATCACCTACACGGTGGACGGAAAATACACGATCCGTTACGCGGACGGCACTACCGAGACCTTCGATTACGGCTACTGGGGCGGAATCTCTCTGCTCGAAGGCGATACAGGAAACGCAGGCACGGGTGAAAGTGCAGGCGGAACCACGACAAACGCTTCATCTCCCTCGACAACGGGAAGATAATTCACCCGGAAATAGAAAGAAATTGCCCTCTGGCTTTGCCGGAGGGCGATTTTATGCGTATACTTTCTTTATGAATTCCAACACAGATCCGAAAAGTGCGTCCGCTCTCGCCTTGAAAACAAACGGTGGCGAACGCTTGCGCCAACAACTGCAATTTCTGATCGAGATTGATAAGATCAAACAGATTTTTCGCAAATGCCGCCTTGTAGACGGTACTCGCTACGAAAACGACGCCGAACACTCGTGGCACCTCGCTTTGCTAGCGATGACCCTCTCTGAACACGCCAACGCACCTGTAGACCCGTTGCAACTGCTCCGAATGATCTTGATTCACGACATTGTGGAGATTGATGCGGGGGACACCTTCGTTTACGACACCGCCGGGGAAGCCACAAAGCGAGCGCGTGAGGAAAAAGCCGCCGACCGCATTTTCGGGTTGCTCCCGGACGAACAACGGCTTG
>JACMPS010000547.1 GCA_014377395.1 Chthonomonadaceae bacterium | reverse complement strand
TCCGTTTGTGGAAATGTCCAAAACTTGATCGGGCAAGGCGGCACAAACGGCAAGCCACAGGGCAACACGAATGTCTTCCGCAATGGCGAAACAGGGGAAATTTCCGGCTTGTTTTTGCGTCCCGGCGCGGCACTTTTCCCCTCTGATGAACGGTGGGGCAGTGTCGCACTGCCCGTCTTAAAAACGGAAAACAGTATCGTCACACATCGCACGTCATGGGCGAAATTGTCCTGGGGCGATTCGCTTCTGGACTTCTGGGACGACTTTTCCGAGGACGGCGATCTTGAAGACAAAGATGTAGACGGAGAAGATGCCCCTGTTGCATCGCTGACGTCCCGGTTTGTCGTCCCGGCGCAGGGAACGGCTACCGTAACATTTCTGCTGACCTGGCACTTCCCGAATCGGCAAATTTGGTTTCCCGCTAAAACCGAAATCGCTTCTGATTTACCTTCCAGTTCCTGCGGCTGTGAGGATGGCTCTTGCAACCCCGATGCCTCCCCGGACTGGATCGGAAATTACTACACTACGAAGTACCGTGATGCCTACGATGTCGCAGTGAAAACCGCCGCAGTCCTCTCTGCTCTTGAGGACGATACCGTGAAATTTGTTCGCGCTTTTTGTGAAAGTGACTTGCCTACCGTCGTCAAAGAAGCTGCGCTTTATAACCTCAGCACCCTGCGAACACAGACGAGTTTTCGCACACCGGACGGTCATTTTTTCGGATGGGAAGGTTGCGGCGACAAAAGCGGTTGCTGTGAAGGCACCTGCACACACGTCTGGAACTACGAAACGGCGTCCGCTCTGCTTTTCGGAGATTTAGCCCGCTCGATGCGAACGATAGAATTTGCCCACACCACCGCTCCCAACGGTCACATGAGTTTTCGGGTTTTTCTGCCTCTCTCTCGTGCTCAGGAGTTCGGGCTCTCCGCCGCCGACGGGCAAATGGGTTGCCTGATGAAACTCTATCGTGACTGGAAACTTTCCGGCGACACGGATTTTCTGCAGAGTTTGTGGCCCCATGCCCGTCGTGCCCTTGAGTTTTGCTGGATCGAGGGCGGATGGGACGCCGACAGAGACGGCGTGATGGAAGGCTGTCAACACAACACGATGGACGTGGAGTATTACGGACCGAATCCTCAAATGGGCGTCTGGTATCTGGGGGCATTGCGGGCTTGTGAGGAGATGGCGCGTTCGCTCGGTGAAATGGATTTCGCGGAGGAATGCCGTCGTTTATTCACGAGCGGCAGTGCCTGGATTGATGCAAATCTTTTTAATGGCGATTATTACGAGCATCAGATTGTGCCGCCAAAAGACACGACCCATATCGCACCGGGCTTGCGCCATGAGAGCATGGGCGCACGAAATCTGGAGGAGCCTGAATTGCAGTTGGGTGCGGGTTGCCTCATAGATCAGTTGGTAGGGCAATATATGGCGCACGTTTGCGGTCTTGGCTTTTTGCTCAAGCCTGAAAATATCCGCAAAACGCTCCAAAGCCTGGTGCGCTATAACTTCAAGTCCGACCTCTCAGATCACTTCAACCACATGAGAACGTTTGCGCTTGGCGAGGAATCCGCTTTGCTGATGGCGTCTTACCCAAAAGGGCGTCGCCCGAAACGTCCTTTTCCCTACTACAATGAGGTGATGACTGGGTTTGAGCATACAGCCGCCGCGCACATGATCTACGAGGGGTTGACCGAGGAGGCTTTGACGGTGATCTCCGCGATTCGCGCCCGCTATGACGGACAGAAGCGCAGTCCCTTTGATGAAGCCGAGTGCGGGCACCATTACGCCCGCGCAATGGCGTCGTGGACGCACGTTCTCGCACTCACCGGATTTCACTTTGACGGCATCCTCCAGACAATGACCTTTGCTCCCGCTCCGGAGGGCAAGCCTGTTCGCTGGTTCTGGTCAAACGGCTCTGCCTGGGGCGTTTGCGAACAGAGACCGGAAGAAGACGCAATTGATCTGCGCTTGAGCGTTCTTTTCGGAGAGGTGTCGCTGAAGCAGATCGTTCTGACGGGTTACGCCCCCGTCACTTTCGATCCCCCCGTGAAAATCACGCAGGAAAACCCACAAGAGGTTGTGTTCCGCAACACCTTTCTTTTACTAAAAAATTAACTCCCGACCCTTACGACGATCTTGCCGAAATGCCCTGCCGATTGCAAATAACGCAGGGCTTCCGGGGTGTCCCCAAAATCAAACACGCGATCAATGATAGGCTTTATTTTCGTCACTAAAAGTGCAGTATTCATTCGCTCGAACATCACCCGTGACCCCACATAAATTCCGTTCACTCGAATGGATTTCATCAAGATAATGGAGGGATCAATCTGCGTCTCGAAACCCGTGAGGACGCCGATCAGCGACACCGTTCCCCCGACACGCACACTTTTCAGCGACTTTTCGAGGGTTCCCGCTCCGCCCACCTCGACGACATGATCTACGCCGCGCTTTTCGGTGAGCGTCCAAACAGTCTTTTCCCAATCAGGAGTTGTTTTGTAGTTAACCGTCATGTCCGCGCCCATTGCTCTGCCGCGCTCCAGTTTTTCATTGCTGGAAGAGGTGAGAATGACCTTTGCCCCCGCCGCCTTTGCAAACTGAATCGCGAACACCGAGACGCCGCCCGTCCCAAGAATCAGCACCATCTCACCGGGGAGAAGTTTGTTCTGCTCGAAAAGGGCGTTCCAAAGCGTGACAGCCGCACAGGGGAGGGTTGCCGCCTCCTCATCACTCAGGTAGTCGGGGAATTTCGTCACTCCCTCTGCGTTCAAGAGGACGTACTCGGAGGGCATTCCGTCAATACTCCCACCCATTGCCGAAGC
>JACMPS010000546.1 GCA_014377395.1 Chthonomonadaceae bacterium | reverse complement strand
GTTGTAAATCATCGTTCCGGTTTCCCCGTGAAGTACAATTCGAGTTGGATTCAGTATACCCTCTCCCTATCGGCAGGTACGGAAAGCAGGGCAAGAGGTGCTCTTTTCTGTAAGTGTCTGATCGCTCCGCCCCGTTCTTGCGCTCAGCGTTTGCATCTTTCGTGACTATCAGACGCAACAGGTATACTGGACTATCTTGCTCTATTTTCTTAAGGAGAAAGCACTCTCATGGCTTACAACACGTTTACTCTGATCCAAACTGGAACAAAAATTTGGTTTGCAGATCCGGCGCCAACCCGGAATTTTCAGAGAGGTGCTACCCGCTGAGGTTTCTACCCGGCTTCAGGAGAATCTCGTGGAGGGAACTGATCTCGCTCTTTTGAGCGGCTCTGAAAAAGCACGATCCGAATATCTGATTGCCCCTGTTCTCGCGGAAGTCTATCGGATTGCGAAGGACAAAACCACTTTGTTCTCAGGCGTAGAATTCAATATCAACGAGGGGCAAGGGCTTTCGGGATTTTGTGATTTCCTGCTCACTCTTGCACCTATGGTGCTAGAGGTACGCGCCCCCGTCGTTTCTATAGTGGAAGCAAAAAAAGAAAACATAAGCGCGGGAATCCCTCAGTGCTTCGCCGAACTGGTTGCTGCACAAATCTTTAATGATAGAGCGGAGAAGCCGATAGAAACGCTTTATGGTGTCGTCACCTCCGGCACCGATTGGCAGTTCTTGCGTTTGCGAGACACCGAGGCTATCGTTGACAGCGATCTTTATTACCTTGACAATGTGGAAAAGATCGTCGGAATTATCCTTTCCATGCTCCGCTAAATAAGTAATTCCACTCTTGAAATCAGCCCGGGTAAATTTGAGAAGGCTTCTGTCAAGAAGAGAAAACACCTTGAAAGGAGTGAAATGACCCACTCGACACAGCAATTGCGAAAATCGAGATCAAAAGGGAAAATTCTCTCGGAAAAACTTTTCTTCACCTTGTTTTCGCAAAATTGCCTCTAATCGTGCAATAATCTCGTCGAAAGCGCAAAATGGACGTAAATCTCTCGCAAAACGATTGACCTATGCTCGTAAAACAGGCATAATTGTTGCGTGGATTTGTGTCGAGTAACAATAAACTCGCCAGAGTGCTTCTTCGAGAAGCACACAGAAAGGATTGAACTATGGAAGCCTACTGCATGAAGTGCAAAAGCAAGAAAGAAATGAAAGACCCCAACCCGGTCACAATGAAAAACGGCAAGCCCGCTACCGAGGGAATCTGCCCCGACTGCGGAACGAAAATGTTCAAGATCGGCGCGGCTCCCGCCGCGAAATAGTCCGACGCAATCCGTCGTTCTAAACGCATTGTGAACTCTTCTCTTTATGATCGGACAAACTCAAAATGGCTTGCCCCGACTAGCGAACGAGAAAGAGAGCCACAGGTTCAGACCCGAAGACAATCGCCTTCGGGTCTGTTTTTCGTTCAGGTTCGTTTGAGAGAGAAAGCACCTCGGTTCAGGAGGGAGAGAGAACCATGCCTCCGCACACGGGAAGTACCTGCCCGGTCACATAATCGCTCAGGTCAGTGGCGAAAAACTCAATGACTTTTGCACAATCCTCCACCACGCCCATGCGCTTTAACGAAATGTCTTTCACGGCCTCGGCGACTTTCTCAGGCGTGTCCCGCTTGAACTGTTTGTTGGCACGGGAAGTCAAGATCAAACCGGGCGCAATACTGTTTACATTGATACCGTAGGGGCCCAACTCGGCGGCAAGCAATCGAGTGTATTGCGCGATACCCGCCTTTGCAACACAGTAATGCGCCGCCTGTCCGCTTGTCGAAGCACGAACCCCTGCCTGAGAGGAAACCGTGATGATTTTGCCGCTCCCCTGCTCCTTCATGATTTTCGCGGCTCCTTGACAACAGAAAACGGTGGACGTTAAGTTGACATCAAGAATAAAACGCCAGTCGTCCTCCGAACAATTCGCGGCGGAACCCGCTTCCCAGGGACGCAAAACCCCGCCCGCGTTCGTGATAAGAATGTCTACCTGCCCGAAAGCCCTCATCGTTTCGGCGAAAAGACGCTCTACTTCGGCACTTTGAGTGACATCCGCTTCCACTCCAATGGATTTCACACCCAACGCCTCACATTCTGCCATGACCGTCTCCGCGGTCAATTCTTCCTCGAATTCCTTTGCCGAATCCAGTTTCAGATCGTTGACAACAATGTCGGCTCCCAGTGAGGCAAGCCGTAGGGCATAGGATCGTCCTAAGCCTCGCCCTGCTCCGGTGATGACGGCGACCTTGCCGGTTAATTTTCCCATTCGTATAAGTTCCTCGCTGTATTCGCCCTGCATTTCAATTTTCGGTAGGACGAACTTTCTAAAAGTGGGGTTATTTTTTCGCTCTACTCTGAACTCACTTCGACACAAGACCGATAATCTCCTCTGGAAATCAAAGGTATCAGAGGTTTTGCTCTACAAACAATTCAGCAATAGCCCCGAACTCTCGCCATTTTTATCCGATTGACACCTTTCGACACTTTCACCAAAACAATTATTGAGGCATTCATGGAACCCAACAACGACCGCATCACCGATATTTCCCACCTGTTCGATGAAACAAAGGGCAAAAGTATGCCGTCTCGTCTTGACGCGATTTTTCCTGCCGATCCGCTTACCGGAACCGTCACTTCGGACGCTCTGGAAGTTTATCTCGATTCAATGCTCTCCATGACCTCCCGCGCCAGTCAACCGATCTCGATGATCTGTGTTTCGCTGGATGACTCACCGATCTCTCGCTTTCTCGGTGTCGAAGGCGCAAGCCTGATCAGTCGTGCCGCCGCCCGGTGCATCAAACAGGAGACGCGCCCTCACGATGTCGTAGGACGACTGACAAACAGCGAAGGAGAACCTCCCGTGTTTGTGGTGGTTTGTCCTTTGCTCACTGAGGAGGGAGCCGCCAAACTCGCAGAGCGATTGCACGAATCAATGAAACTGAACGCGGGAGAGGGACAGAAGCAGTGGTTGACGTTCAGCATCGGAGTGACTTCGGCATCGCTCGAAATTCAGACGGCAAATGACTTTATTTCTCGCGCACATTCTACCCTTGTTCGCGCCAAACGCAACGGCGGCGGGCGTGTCTGGCGTCATTCGGATACGGGCAGAGACCTGATTGAAGAGTAAAAGCACTCGTGTTTTAGAGCGAAAGCCCAACACCCGACCACAAATTTTGTGAACACCTTATGAATACCCCCTCTCTTACAATCGAAAACGGCGGACTCTCAACCCTGCGCGTTCAAGTTTTGCTCGTTGAAGCCGAGGAAGCAACTCGTCTGGATCATGCCCGGTTGCTGGAGGCTGACGGCTACCAGGTTCATGCTTGTGCCACTCTCATTGAAGCCAGACAGCACCTGACTCGGCACGTTGTAGACCTGATTCTTTGCGGAATGGAGCTCGACGAGGGAACCGGGCTGGAACTGCTTGCCTTTGCACATTGCTCGATGGTAGGCACGCCCTTTATCCTGTTTTCGTCGGTGGCAAGCGTGGAACTGGCGCGGGAAGCCTTGCAAATGGGGGCTTGCGATTTCTTCGTGGTTCCCGTAAAACCCGAAGAACTCCCGATCATTCTGGAGCGGAACCTCACCCGCAAAGCCCTGCAACAACGGGAAGCAATTCGGCAGCGGGTTGCCGTGCAACGTTCACAGGAAGGAGTGCTGGATGCTCTGCTTTCGGCACTTTCCACTCGTGACACGGAGACGCAGGGACATTCGGAGCGGGTGACGGCGTACACGCTCGAACTCGCAGACGCAATTCATCTGTCGCCGGATTTGCTTTATACGGTGGAGCGAGGTGCTCTGCTTCATGACATCGGAAAAATCGGGATCCCGGATCGTATTTTGCTGAAGCCCGACAAATTGACAGAAGACGAGTGGGAGGAGATGCGGAAGCACCCGGTCATCGGCTACGAAATGTGTGTGCGGGTGAAACAACTCGAAGCCGCTTCGAAAATCGTGCTGTATCACCATGAATCATGGAACGGGAAAGGCTACCCGCATGGGCTTGTCGGAGAGGAAATTCCGATTGGTGCGCGTATATTCGCAATCTCTGACACTTTCGATGCAATGACAAGCAATCGCCCCTATCGTGCCGGGGTCTCGACTTCGGTGGCTCGTTCGGAGATCCTGCGCTGTCGGGGAGTTCAGTTCGACCCGGACTTAGTAGATGTGTTCCTCACGATTGCCGATGAACGCTGGGAGCAAATTCGACGGTTCGCCTCGGAATAGAAGTACGGAAAAGAAATGCGGGGAAAGTGTTGAGTGTTGAGGTGAAGCAAAAGCCCCCTCTCCCGGATTTTGGGGGAGGGGAGCCAATACAAATACCCTCAACTCTTGCTTTTTCTCTTTGCGTCTTTGCGCGAGGTCTCTTCCTCTCCTTACATTTCTCTACTCCCTAACCCCTATCACCTAACCCCCGCTCTATGAGATATGTGGAACGGGCAACCCAGCGAATCAGCATGTACTGGAGAGGCAACCGCAAGATTAGCACGAGGGTTGCAAAACTCAAGCCGCTCTCTCGATATTGCAAAAGCAACATATAGAGGTTGGCAGGGAAAACAGCGATCAGGAGAGCGATCAGCCCATATCCTGCCGCCCGGTGCAAACGTTCGCTCAATACACCGAGACCGCCCGCAATTTCCGCCGCTCCACTGAGGTAGACCAGAAAAAGAGGAGAGGGAAGGATCGGGGGCATCACGCGCAGATAGAGCGTGGGAAAGACAAAGTGAATCGTTCCGGCGACAACGAAAATCGCTCCTATAATCCAGAGCGAACGAGTACGAACAAAAGGGGTAGGCATACCCTCTTTACGCTTCTATTGGGGAAAGGTGTTTCCTGAATCAAATTTCTGAGACTCGTGCTCTTTTCTGCCGATAATTCACGATGAAGTTTGCGGGTAAGAGAGAAGAGGCGAGCAGATGCAACTGATTCCGACTGCGGAAGTCAAAGAGGGAATGTGCCTTGCGCGAGAGGTACGGGATGATCGGGGGCGTATCCTGTTGGCACGGGGACAACGCATGACCGATTCGGTGATGGGACGACTCAACCGATTTCGTGTGGAGCGGGTTTACATTCGCGATGGCTACGGCGAGGAAAGCCCGGAATTGCTTCGTGCTGAAATGAAACTGCACTGCGAAGAAGTATTGCGTGATTCATTCAAGTCTTTTCACGAGGAAGCGAAAAAGAAACGTTATGCCCTTGACGCCCATGCAATGCAAAGCCTGACCGAAAGCGTGATCGCCGCCCTGATGAGCAATCGTGATCCCCTTGTGATGCTTCTCGATGTTTCGACTGCCTCGGATCGCCTGTTGAATCACTCGGTCTCTGCAACGATTCTCGCGATTTTGTTAGGCAAGGCATTGCGGGTTTCGCCCGATATGCTAAATCATCTTGGGACGGCGATGATGTTCCACGACATCGGATTTATGTTTATCCCGGAAGAAATTTCCGGCAAAACAGGCACCCTCACCCCTTCCGAAGTCAAAACCCTGAAAAGTCATGTTACTTTAGGAGCGGCGCATCTGGTGCGGGCGAGTATGGTGAACAAAATCGCCGGGAATATCGTGTTGCACCACCATGAAATGATGGACGGCACAGGCTACCCGGACTGCGTGAAGGGGGAAAGCATGTCTCAACTTTGCCGCATCGCCGCTGTCGCCGAAGTTTACGATTCGCTGACCTCTCCGCGTCCTTATGCCGCGCCCGTTATGCCCGATGTTGCGATTTCCTACCTGCTCAAAAACGCGGGAACGCTGTTTGCCCGTGAAGTCGTGACTTCGCTCTGTCACATTGTGGCACTTTATCCTACGGGAACCGCCGTGCAACTCAATACTGGAGAAACAGGCGTCGTGCTGACCAATCGCCCGCAGTCGCCGTTTCGTCCTGCGCTCCGTCTGATGACCGATTATCGCGGCAAGACCCTTACTCCCACCCCGGTTTACGATCTGGCAAGAGACGGCATGAGGTACATCGTTCGTTCCGCGCTCACCCTCTCCGAACTCGCCACCCCGAACGCCCGCACGATCAAAGACCAGGCAATAGACTCTGTGCATTTGTTGTGCTAATTCTCTTCTAATTTAAGATTGAACGTCAAAACGCAGAAGACGGATACGGGAGGTCTCACGCAAAGGCGCACAGAAAAGAGGGGAAAGTGATGAGAAGGAGAGTGTGAAGCGTTAAGGTCTTTTGTATTGTCGCAGGAATGAATTCCGCGCTCGGAGGCGTTCCACCCGCACCCAATCACAAACTCCTACTCAATGATTCGCAGGACTTTCTTTGGACACAACTACGGCGTTAAGGGCATTTGCATTAACTCCCCTCTCCCGGATTTTGGGGGTGGGGGCAAAAACAAATTTCTCTTTCATTTCTTTTTACCGTATCTTAATCTGTGTTAATCTGTGGATAAATCTGCTCCCTCTTCTTTCTCTCCCGTCAGGTATAATCTAGGATATGGAAGAGACGGAGCAAAAGGCGGACGAACTGGCAAGTCGTTGCCGGGTCGGAACAATGGGATGGGGGTACGCGGACTGGTCGGGGAGTTTCTACCCTGCTGAGGTCGCT
>JACMPS010000545.1 GCA_014377395.1 Chthonomonadaceae bacterium | reverse complement strand
CAGGTCAACATGGACAACACAGCCATGAATTCGACGTGACCCTTCCCAACCCATCCATAAAATTTCATAATGACCGTTTGCATCGTCATAAATGCACTCAACCCGCTTTTCCTCAACCTGGCTGAGAATTTGACCGTACTCTTCGAGGACAGACCTGATCAAGACGGGATAATTGATTACAGAATCCATTGTAACGGTTCCTCCTCTTTTCGAGGCTTATCCTGTCCCTTAAGAGAAGGGCGTCCGGGGAATAAATTCTCCAGCTACAAAAGCGCGAAGTCCACCTGCGTGGACTCAATGCAGAAGCAATGACAACAATCTCTCCCAACCTCCTGAACCATTCTTGTTCACCCCGAAGCGCAAATGATGTGTCCGATTTTTATCCAATTCAGGGGCGGCACGCTTCACAGCGCGGAATTCATTCCTGCGACAATGCACAGACCTCTTGCATCAAGGAACAAGATAAATCCCTTCCGTAAGGGGGAGGAATAGATTAACGAGCGAACGTCTAGCCCAACTCAAAGACAACCTTGCCACAGAGACCGTCACGCATGAGAGCCATGCCATGCTCGTAATCCTCAAAGGCGAGGCGGTGCGTGACCGCAGGAGCCACATCGAGACGCCCGGACGCCAGCAGGGAGCGCATCGTATCCCACGTCTCATAGAGTTTGCGCCCGACGATGCACTTGATGTCCAGTCCCTTGAAGATCATATCTTCCGCCATGTCCAATTCAACGGGTTGCGACGGGATTCCCATGAGCGAGACACGCCCGCCGCGCCGCGCAATTTTCATCGCCTGGCGAATGGCAATCGGTGCGCCGGACATTTCCAGAACGACATCCACGCCGCCCCCACTTGTGACTTCGGCGATCTCGGCTTCAAGGTCTTCGCGGGTGACGTTGATTGTTTTTGTGGCTCCGAGTTGTTGCGCGAGTTCGAGGCGGTAATCACGGGTATCTGTGGCATAAACATGGGAAGCACCTGCCGCCTTTGCGACTGCCACCGCGAAAATTCCAATCGGTCCGCAACCGAGAACCGCAACCGTTCGCCCGACAATCTCCCCGGCAAGGGTGGCATGAACCGCATTACCGAGCGGGTCTTGAATACAGGCAAGATGAGGAGGAATCGCCCGGTCATTTTTCCACGCGGAACCTTCCGGCACAACAACATAAGGCGCAAAGCAACCGTTTACATCCACGCCGAGGATTTTGGTGTTCGCGCAGACGTGTCGCTCGTTCATCAGACATTGCTTGCAGTGATTGCAAACCCAGTGACTTTCGCCCGAAACGTAATCGCCGACCTTGAGGCTTTGTACGTCCGCACCGACTTCGACGATCTCTCCCGCGAATTCATGCCCCATGATATTCGGCGGTTTCACGCGCCCCGCCGACCACCGATCCCAACTGTAGATGTGGTAATCCGTGCCGCAAATCGAGGTGGCGAGAACACGTACTTTCACCTGATCCCCGCGTGTGATCTTCGGTTCCTGCACGTCAATAATGTCCGCACCGGGTGCGGCTCTGGTTTTTACAATGGCTTTCATAAAGATAAGGGGAAAGTGTTGAGTATTGAGATCGAGCTGGTCTTATTCAGGGTCAGCCTCTCACTTAACACTCTTTTCTAAACCTGTCCCCAACCGGGCGGGGGAAGCGCGACTTGATCGTCAACTTGAGATTGTGAGACACGTTGCATGGAGGCGGAAAGCCAGACGAACATCTCCACGAAATTAAGGCCGATGAGTTTGACCGGAGCGCGAACCGCAATTTTCGAGAGGCTGTCCATGTCCGCATTTTCCACGCCTACCGCAAAAAAGGCGACACGCTTGCTCTGCTCATCGTCGGCGAGTCGTTGGGTGGCTTGCGCGACAATGGAGTCGTCTTCGCCCTGCGGCGCACCATCCGTGATCAGGAAAACCCAGGGACGATAATACGCGACGCCGTTTGTGCGATACTGCGCTTTGCGGGTCTGGAGCAGGTCGAGGGCTTTGTGAATGGCACTGCCCATGTGGGTCATGCCCATTGCCGCCAGCGTTGGCGGCTCGAACTGATCCACCGTCACAAAATCCTGTACCACACGAATATCATTATTAAACGAAATCACCGCGACTTCAACCCTGCGCGACGCAAGCGGGTCTTTAATCAACGTGTCCCGAAACGTTTTTAATCCTTCGTTAAGGGCTTTAATCGGTTCGCCCTGCATGGAACCGCTTGTATCGAGCAAAAGAACACAGGGGCAACGCGGTTCCGGATTTTCCGCAAACTCAACTGCTTCCTCTAGACTGGGCATTCCTGCCATCGCTTGAATTTCCTTTCCAACTTTCCACTCTGTACTGAATACTCTTGTTTTACGAACGGAAGCGAGAAATTACACCCTTCAAGGCGGAAAGGGAAGTTACGAAATTATTGTTCTTCCAGTGCGCCCCGAACAAGGGTGACGCGCACCGAGTCTTCAACAAAAGAAGTGATTGCCTCTTCCTTGTGAATCACTTCGATTTGTTTTCCGAGTTCTACCATTTTAGAGGAGAGCGTCTTGATCTCTTTTTCGTCTTTTGTTTTACCGAGTTCACGGGTAAACCCCGCAAGACGCATTTCCAGTGCAGAACGCATCAGACGCAATTCACGGGCGCGGGGATTTTCGCCCAGTACCTCGTCAATTACATCGTCTTCGGAGAGCGGTTCCTCGTCGTAAACATTAAAATTCATCGTTCTCTCCTCACAAAACTCCGCTTTTCAGGTGATTCACAACTTGATCGAACAACTTTACAGGTTTCGCATGATGACGCCCTGCGCCTTTACATCGAGTCTGCCAAGATCGGGAATCTCGAAGCGGTTACCGTCCACATCGGTGATCATCAAGCGCGTCGCGGAGAGTTCCGCGATGTTGTCCCGCAGATTTCGCACGGTGAACTCTATTTCGCCTTTGTCGGTTTCAACACGCCAGATCACGGTTCCGTATTCTTCTTTGACGGAGAGAACACGCTCGATTACCGGAACAAAATAGCGTCGCTCCAGTTCCTGCGCGATGAATTCGCGCGAGTGATGCTCTACCTGCGAAAGTTGCTCGATTAGTCCAATGTCTTTTCCTGCTCCGTCCAGAACGCCGATAAATTCGTCGGGATTGGAGAGGGGGAAGGCACGCGCCACCGTCACCTTAATCCAGGAACGGTCTCCCTCAATTGTGAGACGCGGGACGCCCGACTCCCGAAACACTCGCAGAGTGTGGGGATCGAGAATACGCAACTCAAACGCCGCCGGTTCTGTAGTTGTTGCTGTAGGCATAGGGGTCTGCTCTCTCTTTTTTCTAGTTTACCCTGTTTTTTACGGTGCTTGCTGTGTTCCGGGAGTTTAATAAGGAATCGCGGAACTCTTAGAGAATGTTGAAAAATCTTTTTTTAAGATCAGAACAAGAGCGATCATGCGGCATTAACGTCCGCGATTGAACGAACTCGGAACGGCGTAGCCGCAAGCGGCGAATTTATTCTGCCGGATTTGTTCTTTCGGTGAACGCTATTCTACTTTCACCTTGACGGCAAACCACGACAGTACGGTATAGTCTTGTGTCGTCAGACTTTTGAGCGTAATTTTGAGAGTGCCTGAAGAAGTAGGAAGGCTTTGCGATAGAGTCAGACAGCCTTCCGTTTCTTTGAGATTGGAGGCAAGCGTGACGGTCTCCCCGCCGTCGTCGATCCACTCCACACGCGCAGAAAGCAGGGCAGGATCGAAAAACGAAAAGCCCATTTTCACTGTGAGCGAAACAATTTTGTTGCCCGGTGCGGCTTTGATCGGAAGCGAAACCGTGCCGTCCGCCCCTCCCGCCAGCGCGTAGCCGTCACTGTTGCTCTTCATGCCGCTAACGGTTCCGCGAAATTTCAAGGCTCCCCCGTAATTCAGCAGATCGTTATAAGTGTGGTCGCCGGGGGGCAGGGCATCGAGCGGGAACCGAGATCGTTTTCAGGGTTCCTCCAAGCGAAATGTCCGCGACACGCTTGGCGAAAAGCGTGACCATGGAACTGGTTGCCCCTTCGGTGTCGCGCAGTTTGGTACACGCTTCGCAGTCGCAACCCGTGCGCCCGTCGTTGGGGGATACCCAGAAGCGTAACCGCTCCTCTTTCAATCCCCTTTGCTCAATGCCGATTTTTGCTTCTTCCGCCAGATTGCGGGCAAATTCCTTTGCCGCGTCCTCATTCGAGAAGCAAACCTGCCAGCGTCCCTCTTCCTGAGTGCGTTTTCCACTGACCAGAGCGTACCATTCAGGGTGAACGCTGAATTTCTTCGGCGGCGAACGTCTCGGCTTTCGTCGGCTTTTCCGGGATCACGAGAACGCCTTGCACCACGCCGTTTTCGGTCAAATTACCGATTGAGTTTCCATCAGGGCTTTTAATGGCGGGGGCGGAAGTCGGGCGCAGACAACCCGTCAACAAAAGCAGGGAGATGAGAAGAGAGGGTTGAGGCATGGGCTTTGTGGAGTTCCAATCTAAAGACCTGACGCACAGGAGAAAAACTTGTTTCGGAAAGCCTTCTCATCAAACTTATGACAAGGCGAAACGCTCTAGAAACCGACTTAATCTCCAGAGCGTTTCCTCACGGATACCGATCATGGATCACGGAAAGCACTCAGTAGTGCATTTCCGAGTCGCCATACAAAGTCTGAACATAGTTCAGTTGCCCTCGATGATAGTTCATGTGTCCGACGATCATATCTGCAAACTCAAACCGACTCATTTCTCGCCCGAACGGAGTCATCACGGTTTCCGCGAGCTGATCATCGTGCAGATTGCTGAGTGCCTCGGCAAGTGCGGTGGTGTTGGTTTCCAGAAGGGTCAGAACTTTTTCAGTGGTGTCAAAAGATCCGATAAAGGCGTCTCGTTCTTCCTGCGAGGGCATCGCTATCACTTCCCCGCGAAAGAACCCCGCCACCATTCCGTTGATTGCCGCACATTCCGCCGTCATGTAAAGGGGGGTACGTGCCACGCCACCGGGCGAGACATTGCGTTTTTCCTCCTCAATCGCCATCAGATTCGTTTTCAGAGACGCACTGTTTTTGTGTGCTTCCCCGATCAATACCGCTTTCACATCGATTGTCGCCATTGTCTTCGATTGCTCCTGTATTCTGTTCTTTCGCTCGTCCTCAATACCATCCTTAGAGTACCCGAAAAGAGGAGAGACCTCACCACCCAACCCCCTCTCCCGATACTCTCATTCTTCGGAGGAGAGGGGGAGCAAATGCCTGTTGCTTCTTGACCGACTTTTGTGTAAGGAAGAAAGCCAACACTCAATACCTAGCCCTCAACACTTTCCTTTGTCTCTTCCGTATCCCGCAAGGTTTTCGCTGTCACTTCCGCATGGGTGTCGTTGATGTAGGCTCCCGCGCCCGCCTCCGAACCCGCCAGATATTTGAGTTTGTCGGGAGTGCGATAGGGCGGATAAAACTCGATGTGAAACCGATAAAAGTCATAATTTTCGCCGTCTGTCGGGCGTTGGTGCATCAGCATGATGTAGGGAAGTGACCTGTGCCAGAGAGCGTTATATTTGCTCATCACCGTTTTCATCATCTCGGCGAGACCGCGCTTTTCCGCCTCGTTAAAATCGGAAATAGCGGACTTCTGCGCTCGTGGCAGGATATGGACTTCATAAGGATAGCGGGCGTAAAACGGAACTATCGCCACGAAATGCGCGTTCTCCGATACAATGCGTGTTCCGTCTTCAAGTTCCTGCGCCAGAATATCGCCGTAAAGATCGCGCCCGGTTTTCTCGAAGTGGTTTCGCGCCGCTGTTATTTCACGATCAGGAATATGAGGCAAAAACGGAAACGCATAGATTTGTCCGTGCGGATGCGCGAGAGTCACACCGATTTCTCGCCCTTTGTTCTCAAAAATATAAACGTACTTCACAAAATCCCGTGAGCCAAGAGCCTCAAACCGATCCGCCCAGACATAAACGAGTTGTTCTATCTTTTCAACAGGTTGCGTGGCGAGTTCGGCATCGGCTTGCGGGGTGTAGCAAACCACCTCACAAATGCCCTGCGCGGGTCTCACCGGGTAAATCTCGCTCGCTTCGAGGGAAGGTTCTGGTGGGTGTTCTCGTAACGACGGAAACTTGTTCTCAAAGACGACAATCTCGTAGTCGGGGGCGGGAATCTCGGTAGGAAAACCGCCCGGTTTCGTCGGTGCAAGGGGGTTGTAGTCGGGTGGTGGGAAAAAGGTTCGGTCTTGCCGATGCGTCGCAGTGATCACCCATTCATCGAGTGTAGGATTCCAGCGGAGTTCAGACATTTAGGGTCGCCCTCACTTCCGGGCTT